>CAYNDC010000019.1:0-13278 GCA_964396085.1 uncultured Clostridium sp.
TTTTCCTCGCGATGCTCGACGGCTTCCACCTTTTTATCCAGCATCTCTTCCTTTTGCAGCAAGCGCCTCTCCGAGCGCTGAATCTCGTTGCGCCTTTCCTTGTTTTCCCGCTCGTTATCGCTTTTGATTCGATAGGCCTCCTCTTTGGCCTCCAGAATCGTTTCTTTTTTGATGGTTTCCGCACGCTTTTGCGCATCGTCGATCATCTGTTTAACAGCTTGTTCCGCTTTTGCAATCTTGGCTTCCGCATTGTTCTTCAGGTAGATATAAATGCCGAATCCACCGATTGCAAGGCAAACAACCCCGACAATAATGGGGATAATATAATCCAACACGAAAAAACAGCACCTCCAAATTTATCTCAAAGTATACGAGTAGGGCATGTACTCAGTATGCATGGAAATTTCCACTAGACCTATATAAATCCATGAAAACACACACCGGCATATTTTTACTCTTTATCATTGTATCGCGCTGAAAAATAAAAGTCAAGGACGCGAAAACGCCCTTGACGGAAATCTTAACCACCGTTTTTTAAGCTCAATCCTCGGTTTCTGTGCCTTGCTCGGCGCTGGGCATCTTGATGAGCGATTCGCGCAGTTTCTGCTCGACCTCGGCGCGCAGTTCGAGATTATCCTTGAGGAACAGACGCGCATTATCCCTGCCCTGAGCCATGCGCATATCGCCGTAATAATACCAAGCGCCGGATTTGACGACAATCTTGTTGTTGACGGCCATATCGAGCACGGAGCTCTCACGGGAGATGCCCTCGCCGTAGATCATATCGCACTCGGCAACCTTAAAGGGCGGTGCAACCTTGTTTTTGACGACCTTGATGCGCGTTCTGTTGCCTACGATCTCGCTTCCGTTTTTGAGCGAGTCGATCCGCCGCACATCGAGCCTTAGCGATGCGTAATACTTGAGCGCTTTGCCGCCGGGCGTGGTCTCCGGATTACCGAACATGACGCCGACCTTTTCTCGCAGCTGGTTGATAAAAATGACGATTGTGTTCGATTTGGAAATGACGCCTGTCAGTTTGCGAAGCGCCTGGGACATCAGCCGCGCCTGCAAGCCCACGTGCGCGTCGCCCATATCACCCTCGATCTCGGCCTTCGGTACGAGCGCCGCCACAGAGTCGATGACCACCACGTCCATCGCGCTACTGCGCACGAGCGCCTCGCAGATTTGCAACGCATCCTCGCCCGTGTCCGGTTGCGAAACGTAAAGGTTGTCCACATCGACACCGATGTTGCCGGCATAGGAAGGATCGAGCGCGTGCTCCGCATCAATGAACGCAGCGGTGCCGCCGAGCTTCTGCGCCTCGGCGATGATATGCAGGGCGAGCGTGGTCTTTCCCGAAGCCTCCGGCCCGTATATTTCGACGACTCTGCCGCGGGGAATGCCGCCTACGCCCAACGCAATATCAAGCTCCAAGCAACCGGAGGGTATGGTTGATACGGCAATCTTTGCTGCGGAATCCCCAAGCTTCATCACGGCACCCTTGCCAAACTGCTTTTCGATTTGGCTTAGCGCCATCTCCAGGGCTTTTTCTTTTTCCATCATACGGCGTTGCACATCCCTTCATTCGTTGAGTAAGATTATAACATATGTTCGCTTTTTTGGCAGCATAAACTTCTGCGCAGCAAATCGAGCGCGTGGAGGCATGAGGTGTTTCGAATCCGCTCCCGGCCTCCGGTAAGATGAAGCTCAAGAGAGCGTTCCTCCTCCCCAAAGACGAGCGCCACGTATACGAGGCCAACAGGTTTCTCCGGCGTGCCGCCGTCCGGTCCGGCAATGCCGGTAATCGCGAGGCCAATGTCCGCGCCTGCGGTTTTTCGAATGCCCCGCGCCATTTCGAGGGCCGTTTCCACACTCACCGCGCCGCAGCGCACAAGCGTTTCAGGGCGAACGTCCAGCCGTTTGACCTTGGACTCGTTCGAGTAGGTGACCGCGCTTTCGAGGAAGAATTGCGAGCTTCCGGGAACGCTCACGAGCTTTGCCGCGAGCATACCCCCCGTTAGGCTTTCCGCAAGCGCGATTGTCCACCCGCTTTCAGCCAGAAGCGCCGCGCAAACCTCGTGCAACTCCATGCCTTCATCCGAGTAGACCACGTCGCCCAGACGCTTGCGAATTTCATCGATGACAGGGCGCAGGAGCTTTTCCCCCTCTGCCTCGTTCGCGCTGCGCGCGGTCACGCGCAGCTTAACCTCGCTCGCGAGTGCGTAGGGCGCGACGGTGGGGTTTTCGAGGCTCATCAAATCCTTCAGCTCATACTCCACGCTCGACTCGCCCTTGCCGAAAATACGAATCATGCGGGAATAAAGCCTGACGTCGCTGCGTGCCTCCAGATAGGGCAGCACCGATGCCTCAAACATGGGCTCCATCTCGTAAGGAGGCCCCGGGAGGAGGATGGCGGCCTTCCCCTCCCCTTCTACGATGCAGCCCGGCGCCGTGCCATTGGGGTTAGGCAGAATCAGGCAGCCTTCGGGAAACATCGCCTGCTTGATGTTGTTAGGCGTCATTTCGCGGCCCATCCTTTGAAAGCGCTGTTTGATATAATCGAGCGACTTCTCATCGAGAACGAGCGTCTTTTGAAACGCATCGGAGACGGTTTCCTTCGTGAGGTCGTCGCTCGTGGGGCCGAGACCGCCCGTGAGTATCACGAAATCCGCGCGTTCAAGCGCACGGTGGACAGCCTCCTCCAAGCGCTCCCCATTATCCCCGACGGTCGTTTGCAAATAACAGTTGATGCCCAGGTCCGCCAGCTTTTGCGAGAGGTATTGCGCGTTCGTATTAAGGATGTTTCCCATTAAAAGTTCGGTTCCCACCGAAATCAACTCGCAGGTCATACGCTTATTTCTTCTCCTTTAGCACTTCGCCGTTTTTAACGATGTATTCCAAGCACGACCAGACTGCAAGCGCCACCGAAATCCAGATGAGGATTTGGTCAAACGGAATGCCCCACATGCCAAAGAGCGGATTGCCTAAAAGCATGGCGGAGATGCCGATGCACTGCGTGAGCGTTTTGAGCTTGCCAAGCTTTCCCGCCGCGATGACGACGTTTTTCCCCGCACTCACGGCACGAAAACCGCTGATGACGAACTCGCGCGAGATCGTGAGTATCGTCGCAATGGGCGAGAGCATTCCTTCGGCCGTGAGCATAATCATCGCAGCGCCCGTGAGGATTTTATCGGCGATGGGATCCATGAGCTTGCCAAAGTCCGTTACGATGTTTTGCCGGCGCGCGATGCTGCCATCGAGAATATCGGTCAGATAAGCGACGATGAACACACCTGCGGCAAGATACAGCCTAAACCCCACTGGGATATAGAAACAGGCGACGAACACCGGGGTGAGAAGCATGCGCAAAACAGTCAACTTATTGGGCGTATTCACAGACAAACTCCCTTCAAATCATAGGCGCCGGCCGCCGTGATGCGAACGCGGATAAAATCGCCGGGCTTCGTTGCTTTGGGTACTCCGGTCACGGCGATCTTGCCGTCCACTTCCGGCGCTTCGGCATAACTGCGGCAGAGTGCAGCGCCGGCTGTTACTTCTTCCACAAGCGCTTCATACTCCCGACCCACACGCGTTCGGTTGCGCGCGCGAGAGATCTCGCGATGGTTGAGCATGAGCGTCTCCAGACGGCGGGCTGCGACGGCTTGGTCCACTGTGCCCTCAAACGAGGCGGCGGGCGTGTTATCCTCAGGCGAGAAAACAAATGCACCTAGGCGATCAAACGGATTCTCGCGCAGAAAATCAGCCAGAAGGCCGAATTGTTCCTCCGTCTCTCCGGGGAAGCCGGTCATGACGGTTGTACGCAAAATAAAGTCCGGCGAGGCGCTGCGGATGTACTTCGTGATGTTTCTAATATGCTCCGCCGTGCCGTGCCGGTTCATGCTCGCGAGCATGACGGGGTCGATATGTTGAATGGGCATATCGATATATTTGACGATGTTGTCATAACGAAGCATGGTATCCACAAGCTCCTCATCGACGGTGTTCGGGTAGGCGTAGAGCACGCGTATCCAGATTAGGCCGTCAATCCCGGCTAGTTGCTCGAGCAATTCTGCGAGCATGGGTTTTGCGTAAAGCTCCGCGCCGTAAGCGGAGGTATCCTGCGCGATGAGTGTAAGCTCCTTCACGCCGCTTTGCACGAGGCCGCGCGCTTCCATAACAAGTACATCTATGGGCACGCTTTGCCGGTTGCCGCGGATGAGCGGGATGGCGCAGTAGGTGCAGCGGTTATCGCATCCATCCGCAATGCGAAGGTATGCGCTGTATGGCGGTGTAGTAAGCACGCGCCCGCCGCAAAAGGGACTGCGCTCCTGTACGCCTAATGCTTTTTGAATCTCCTGCACCAAACCTTCGGGGTCCCGCACGCCATGGAAAAGGTTAACCTCCGGCAGTTCCGCGCGAAGCTCGTCCGGATAGCGCTGCGAGAGGCACCCTGTCACAGCGAGAAAGCTTCCTTTTTTTCGCGCTTGGTCAACTTCGAGGATGGCGTTGATGGATTCTTCCTTAGCGGGTGTGATGAATCCGCAGGTGTTCACGATGATCACATCCGCTGCTTTTTCGTCACCGGTGAGTATAAAACCGGCATCCGTCAGGCAGGATAGGATGCGCTCAGAATCCACTCGGTTTTTCGAGCAGCCCAGGGAGATCACCCCCGCGAGTTTAGTCTTCATAAGGTTCCCCCTCCGGACTTGTGCCAGCGTTTGATCCGAACAGCCGCTCGAAATCAGCGCGGCCGATGAGCACGCGCCGGGGCTTGCTGCCCTCGGAAGCGCTGACGATCTTTTGGGTTTCCATAATATCAATCAGCCGCGCAGCCCGCGCATACCCCACGCGCAGCTTGCGTTGGATCATGGAAATTGAGGCTTGCCCGTCGTTGAGCACGATTTTTACGGCTTCGGGCAGCAGGTCGTCTTCCTGCTTGCCGTTGCCTTGTGCGGCGCTTGCGTTTACCGTTGAGGCGATGCGCTCGAAATCCTCCTCGCGCAGGGGCTTGGCTTCCACATGCTCGCCAAAAAAGTCCATCACGCGCTCAACTTCTTCATCCGTAACAAGCGCGGCCTGCGCACGCAAGGGTTTGCTCGCGCCGTTCGCGTGGAAGAGCATGTCGCCCTTGCCCAAAAGCTTCTCCGCGCCGCCCTCGTCGAGGATGACGCGGGAGTCTACCGCCGAGGACACGGCAAAGGCAATGCGTGAAGGGATGTTGGCTTTAATGAGGCCCGTGATGACGTCCGTGGAGGGCCGCTGTGTGGCGACGATCATGTGGATACCCGCCGCGCGCCCGAGCTGGGCGATGCGGCAGATGGAATCCTCCACATCCTTGGCGGCGACCATCATCAGATCGGCCAGCTCGTCGATGACGACTACGAGTTTGGGAAGCTTCTCCCCTCCCTCCCCCACGAGCTGGTTATAGCGCGCGAGATCGCGCGCATTGAGTTCGGCAATGAGCTTATAGCGGCGCTCCATCTCTAATACAGTCCATTTGAGCGCTCCCGCGGCCTTCTTCGCATCCGTCACGACCGGCAAGAGCAGGTGCGGCAACGGCGCATACATGCGCATTTCGACGACCTTTGGATCGATGAGCACAAGACGAAGCTCTTCCGGAGAGGACTTATAGGCCATGCTGATGATGATATCGTTGATGCACACGCTCTTGCCCGACCCTGTCGCGCCGGCGATGAGCATGTGCGGCATCCTATCCAAATCGGCTGTGATGATCTTGCCCGCAATATCCTTACCAAGCGCAAAGGCGATGGAAGATTTCTCGCCCTGGAATTCGCGGGACTCCACCACCTCGCGCAGCAGCACTTTTGCGGTGTTTTTATTGGGTATTTCGATGCCGATCGCTTGTTTGCCGGGAATCGGCGCCTCGATACGCACCCGCGGCGCAGCGAGGGAGAGAGCAATATCCTTCGAGAGCGAGGTGATCCTGTTCACGCGCACACCCTTGGCAGGCTGAAGCTCAAAGCGCGTTATGACGGGGCCCACGGTGTAGTTGACGACCCGTGCGCTGATGTTGAAGGTCGCAAGCGTCTCCTCGAGAAGTTTCGCCTTTTCAACAGGCGATTCCGTTGGGCCGTAGAACGGCTCCATCGGGTTGAGCAGGTCATATGGTGGGCGCTGGTATTCGATGGGGATGCGCTCGGCCGGTTTATCCGTCGCAAGCTCGATGCCGCCTGACTTTTCAGGTTTGGCCATCGGTATGGGAGGAGCGTTGCGGGTAATCCGGTTGCCGGCCGGCTCGTCCTCGAGCGCATCGGTGACAAAATAATCCTCTTGCGGAAAAGACTCGGTCGGCATGCGCTCAAAATCGCGCGCGAACTGATCCTCAAACGGGTTCTTTCGTTCAAGCGTGCCGCTTTCAGGCATGAACGTCAACTCCCCGGACGCGTTTTTTACTTTCTTGGGGTTGCCGTCATCTGCGCTAATGGAGCGTATCGCATCCATGCGATAGGGCTCTGCTTTGGGAGCGGGCGCCTTTGCTCCCTTTCCTTTTTTATCCTTCTTGCGTGCTGGAACGGGCTTCGCCTGCGGTTCGCTTAAAGCCTCGGTATACAGAATTTGACGACGCTCGCTGATGCGCTCGTTCACCGCATCCACGCCCTGCCGAATGCCAGAGCCGATTTTCTCACCTGCTTGCTTGATTGAAAGCTTGGTCGTGAGCAAAAAGGCGATGAGCATCAAAGCGACAAATAAAATATATGAGCCGATCTGACCTAGAAGCAATAGCGAGGGATAGGCGAAAAGCGCGCCGAGCAGCCCTCCGCCCGCATGGTAGGATTGGGCATAGAGATACGCGTCCTTGTAATACTCAAACACCTTGACGTTCTCAATCGTCCCTCGCACGCCGATATGCAGTGTACTCAAAAGCGCGATAAAGAAGACAACAACCAAAAAGGCTGTCAGCGCTTGAGGTGGTTTTTCGGAAAAAACAATTACCAGAATGCCCCCCACGAGAATCACCGCAGGGATCGCATAGGCGACAAGGCCGGCCATGCCGAACAGGAAGCCACTGATTGCGTTACCGGCGAGGCCAACTGCATCGGAATACAGGCTTGCACCAAGAAAAAGGCCGAGCGCGATGAGCAATACGCCCAAAACCTCGCGCCTGGTCTGTTCCGGCGTGCGGCCGACGTTCTTTTTCTTTTTACTTCTCGCGGATTTTTTCATGCAACACCTCTGAGCGATATACGGATTATATTATACTATATCTTGTGCCATAGGGAAAGCGTCAATCAATGTGCAAAGAGGTTTGCCTTTCGACATTTGCTTTTTCATAACAAGCGCTTCATGACAGCAAATAAAACAGGGCGAACCATGCGGTTCGCCCTGCGGGGTTTGTTAGGTTATTCGTCCCTGCCCTCGATCTCGGCGTTGCCAAGCGCTGCCGCAAATACGTCAGCCATGGAGGTGCTCACGGACTGCATGGGCTGTTGATCGTAGTCAATCTCCTCACGACGAGTACGCTCGCCGCGCTCACGGCGTTCGCCCGCGGGGCGCTCCACGCGCTCCGTACGCTCCGGACGATCCGCGCTGCGGCGCTCGGAGCGCTCCTGGTGCTGCGGCTTGGGCGCATCCAACGTGGCGCGCTGTTCGGCACGCTCGGCCTGAATGCGCTCGCGCTCGGCACGTTCTGCTGCAAGCTCCTCGGCGATTTCGGGGTTTTCTTCTAAGAGTGCCTCGCGGCGGCTCAAGCTGATGCGCTTGGCCTCGACGTTGACCTCGAGCACCTTGCAGCGCACGGTATCGCCGACGTTGATTTCATCCTCTACCTTGGCGATGCGCTTCACGCCCACCTGCGAAATATGGATGAGGCCATCGATGGTGGGCTCCAGCGCCACGAATGCGCCGAAGGGAACGATGCGCACGACCTTGCCCTCAACGATTGTACCCACGGGGTATTTTTGATCGGCCATAGTCCAGGGCTTAGGCTGGAGCTGCTTATAGCCGATGGAAACGCGCTGCTTTTCAACATCCACATCGCGGATGAGCACTTCGATTTCCTGGCCGACAGAGAGCACATCCTTAGGATGCTTCACTCGGCCCCAAGCGACATCCGTCACATGGACAAGGCCATCGATGCCGCCGCCGATGTCAACGAACGCGCCGAAATCGGTCAGCCTGCGCACCACACCCTGAACCTTGGAGCCGACTTCAAGCTCGCCCCACTTCTGTTTGCGGGCTTCCTCGGCTTCAGCAAGCATGACCGCCTTATGGGAGGCCACGATGCGCTTGCGGGCCTTATCGACCTCGATCACCTTAAGGGTGATGGGAGCGCCGACATACTCGCCGATGTTCTCAACGTATTTGGTGGAGAGCTGGGATGCCGGCACGAACGCCCGGATGCCGTCGATCGAGGCGATCAGGCCGCCCTTGACGACTTCCTTGCCGACACCATCGAACACCTTATCGGTGATCTGGTCGTCCGCCATGAGGGAATCCCATATCTTCTTGCTTTCAACATTCTTACGGGAGAGCAGGACGTTACCTTCGCCGTCGTTTACCTTGATGACCTCGACTTCGATCTTGTCGCCGATTTTCACGACGTCTTCCGGCTTTACGTCGGGGTCAGAGGAAAACTCGTTGCGCGGAATAAATCCGTCTGACTTATAACCGATGTTGACGCAAACTTCGCCGTCGTTCATCTGCACGATAGATCCTGTGAGGACCTGTCCGTTGCGGATGCGAACAAGCGTTTTCTCAAACGCTTCGGCAAAGCTGGTTTCCGCGCTCTCCGCATTTTCATTGTCAGCGGTTTCATCGCTATTTGCGTCTGCGGCAGCCGGGACAACTTCGTCAGCCTTGTCGGTTTCGTCGGTCTTAGCAGCCACGGGTTCATCCTGCGCAGAGGCCGCCTCATCTGCCATGCTCTCGCACGCGCATACGGGCTCCTGTGCGGGTTCCTCCTGGGCCACCGCCACGACGGGTTCTTCGACGGTAGCTGCTGCTTCCGTTTTAACCTCTTCGTTTTCTACGGGGCTCTCAGCCATCGTCTTTTCCAGTTCGCTCATCCTTGTCATAACCTCCCTAATGATCACGTCCGGCGCGGATGCGCCCGAAACAACACCTATTATATCATCCACATGAATTTTTTCAAGTGGCAGTTCGTCTACTTTTGCCACGGAATATACGTTATCACAGGTTTTTTCGCAGACCCGTGCAAGTTCCGCCGTGTTGGAACTGCAGCGATCGCCGATCACGAGCATCGCAGTGCAAGCGCGGCTCATCTTAGCCGCCTCCGTTTGGCGCGCCTTTGTGGCGCTGCAAAGCGTATCCTTGACGAGCACATCCCGCAGATGAAGCGCCGCCGCGCGCTTGATTTCATCGTACTGCGCGGCATCCGCCGTGGTCTGCGCCACGATGCACCAACGCTCGTTCGGGTTGAGGGCGGATACGTCCGCTACGCCTGTGAGGAAGAGCGCGCTGTTGCCGCAGCAGCCGTTGATGCCTACGCATTCCGGGTGTCCCGCCGCACCGAAGATGGCGATGCGCCGACCCTCATTATATTGTGCGCGAACGATATCATGAATCCTATCCACGAACGGACAGGTTGCATCCGCGATCTCGAGCCCACGCGCTGCACAGCGCGCAAGCGTTTCGGGCGGCACGCCGTGAGAACGGATGAGCACCATCGCGCCCTCGGGCACCTCCTCAGGAGTATCGACGCACACGACACCTTCTTCTTTAAGCTCTTCGATCGCCCTAGCGTTATGGATCAGCTCCCCAAGCGCATAGACAGGCCGACCTTGACGGGCAAGCGCGTGCGCCATATCGAGCGCGCGCCGCACGCCGAAGCAGAATCCGATGTTTTCAGCCTGGATTACTCGCAATAGATCTCCTCCAGCTCGAGCCGCAACGCGTCAATCGCATCGGCAAGCTCATCTGTAACGACCTCGATCATCGAGGATTTGTTGGCGTTGGCGACAATGGAGCTGATATCGATGGGTTTGCCCACGATCAGCACCGGCCGGTTACGGCGCGTCGCATCCGGATGCAAGTATACGGGGATGACCGGCGCGCCCGAACGGATGGCAAAAAAGGCGGTGCCGCGTTCGAACTCATCCAGCGAGTTGGACACCTCGCGCTTTCCCTCCGGAAAAATGCCGAATATTTTACCCTTTTCGAGCACTGTCAGCGCATTTTTGAGTGAAGGCAAATCCATGCTCTTGCGGTTGACGGGGAACGCGCACAACGAGCGAAAAAACAGGTTGCTCAGTTTCGTGCTAAAAATTTCCTTCTTCGCCATAAAGTGGATGATGCGCGGGGTCACAATGGCAAGCACGATCGGGTCCAACATCGAGCGATGGTTGCAGATGATAATCGCCTTCCCTTTAATGTGAAGGTTCTGTTGGCCATAGACGATCGGGCGCAGAAAAAGGGCAAGTAAGGATCCCAGAATGTATTTGAGCAAAATATAGGCCATCAGCCGTGCCTCCCCACGCGCGCGAGCACGGCATTGATAGCCTCGCCAATGCTCAGGTCAGTCGTGTCGATATAAAACGCGTCGGGCATTTGGGTGAGCGGCGCAAACTCGCGGTGCGAATCGGTATAATCGCGCGCCTCAATCTCCTGCTTCATCTGCTCGTGGGTCTTCTCCTGCTCGAGTCCCTTATCCCGCATCTCCCGCAGGCGGCGCCTCGCGCGCTCATCGCTCGTGGCTGTGATGTAAAACTTGTACGGTGTCTGGGGGATCACATAGGAGCCCGTGTCGCGTCCCTCCATCACCACATCGTGCTCTTTGGCGATATCGCGTTGGCACTGGGCAAGCTTGACGCGGACATCCGGTATCACCCCGATGTCGGATGCCCCTTTGGAAATCTCCTGCGTGCGGATCAAGGAGGAAACGTCCTCGCCGTCTAGCAGCGTGTGTTGGACCCCATCCACACTCATGACGCTGATTTCCGTTTCCGGCAGCATCGGGATGACGCGTGCCGCATCGTTAGGGTCGATTCCTAAGCGAATCGCTTTGAGCGCGAGCGCCCGGTACATTGCGCCCGTGTCCAGAAAAAGGATGTTCAGCTCCTTTGCGACAGCCTTTGCTATTGTGCTCTTGCCCGCGCCCGCGGGGCCGTCGATTGCGATGTTGAGGCGTTCCATGTTAAACGCTCCTTCCCGCCAGCGCCCCGGTGGAGCAGGCGATTTGAATGTTGAAACCGCCGGTGAAGCCGTCTACATCGATCAGCTCCCCTGCGAAAAATAGTCCCGGCATGAGCTTCGACTCCATCGTGGACGGGTCGATCTCCCGCACGTTGACTCCGCCGCGTGTGACGATCGCCTCTTCGATGGGCCGTGCGCGCGCCACGGTCATCTCTAGATTTTTGATGAGTTGGCAAAAACTTTTTCGCATTTCTCGCGTGATGCCGTTTACTTCCTGCGTCGGCGGTATGCCTGAAAGCTCCACAACGATGGGGATTAGCTTTTGCGGCAGGAGTGCGTTTAGCGCGTTGATGAAATGGCGGTTGATATTCGCCTCGAAATCGCGCAGGAGCCTACGATCGAGCTCTTCCAATGTCAATCCCGGCTTGAGATCGAGCGATAGGCGCGCCCCTTCCGGCTCATCGGCGATGAGCGCGCTCGCACTGAGCACCAACGGGCCGGACACGCCGTAATGGGTAAAGAGCATTTCGCCCAGCTCCTCATATTTTTTACGCCCATTCGCGCTGTATGCACAAAGGTTCACGTTGCGCAGAGAAAGACCCATCAAGCGTGCAGGCCAGTCCTCCATGGTTTCCAGCGAGACGAGCGAAGGCAAAAGCGGCGTGATTGTGTGACCAAAGGCCTTCGCGAACGCATAGCCGTCGCCGGTCGAACCAGTTGAAGGATAGCTCATGCCGCCTGTCGCGAGGATGATTTTGTCGAAGGGGAATGCCTTCCCTTCCACATAAACGAGAAAGTCTTCTCCCTCGCGCCGTATGCGATCCACGCGCGCGCATAGCGTCGTTACCACACCGGCCTTGAGCAACGCCCGTTCGAAGGCGCGCGTCACATCACTGGATTTATCCGAAGCGGGAAAAACGCGCCCGCCGCGTTCGACCTTCACGCTCACGCCGGCGCTTTCAAGGAACCCGATTGCGTCCGCATTTGTATAGGCGTATAGAGCGCTGTAAAGGAAGCGCGGATTGCGCGGTATGTTCTCAAAAAAATCCTCAAGCTCTGCAGAATTGGTGAAATTGCAGCGCCCTTTGCCCGTGATATAGAGTTTTTTGCCGGTTTTTTCGTTGCGTTCGTAGATCGTCACCGCATGGCCGCGAAGCGCCGCCTCATACGCCGCCGTCATTCCCGCGGGTCCTGCGCCGATAATCGCGATGCGGCTCATAACAGCCCTCCCAAATACGATGTATCATTCCAGCAAAGAAGGGTCGCCCCGCCGTCCGCGCGCCATTGCAATACAGAGCTTGCGCAGTTGTCGGTGCGAAGGTCGCGGATGCGGTTGAGAGGCAAGCCGATGCCATGCGCCGTGATCAGCTTGATTGGCATGGTGTGGCTCACAAGGACGACCGTTGCCTCCTGGGAGCTTTGGCGTTGGATTGCCTTAATGCTGGCAAGCGAACGTAACAGGATCGACTCTGCGCTCTCCGCGCCGATCTCGCGGCAAAGAACTTGATCGAGCACCCAGTTCCAATCGCCCCAATGCGAGGGGAACTCCTGTTTGAGCTGCTCGTTGGTCCGTCCCTCCCATGCGCCGAAGTCGATTTCCGTGAGACCTTCCATCGGTACGATCGCATCCGCTTTTACAGCCTCGGCAATATAGCGCGCGGTGTCCAGTGCGCGCTTGAGGGGACTCGAATAGACGGCGTCGACGCGCGTGTCTTTCAGGGACTGCGCGGCTGCTTTGGCTTGGAGGACGCCGCGCGCGTTGAGCTCGGTATCCGTTCTGCCCTGCACCCTGCGGCAGGCGTTCCATTCCGTTTCTCCATGCCGGATCAAAATCAGCTTCATCAGAGCCTGTTGTTCTCCCCCGTTATGTAGATTTTCTGGCTGCCCCAGAGCGACTCGAGCTGGCTGAAGCGCGCATATACATCCTCCTTGCGCCGCAGACTGCAGGCGACGATGATGGCGTTGATCAGGCTCAGCGGGGCGACGAGCGAATCGGCAAACGAAGCCATGTCGCTCTTGGCGATGAGCGCGTCCTGGGCAACCTCTGCAATGGGCGAAAACGTGCTATCTGTAATAGCCACGATATGCGCGCCCTTCGACTTGGCAAATTTCAGCGAGTCGATGGTGCGCGTGGAGTAGCGCGGGAAGCTGATGCCGATGCAAAGA
>CAYNDC010000020.1:0-13203 GCA_964396085.1 uncultured Clostridium sp.
TGCCCGTGAGCGCCGCCGTGCCCGAAACCGGGAAGGGCGCGCTGACCATGACCTTCGCATCAGTAATGCCGGCGGTCATGAGGGCGTTGGTATACATCTCGGATGTACACCAGTTAATGTTCTTGGTTTCAATATCAAGCCCTTCGCCTTCTGCTAAGATGGTGATATACACGCACGACAATGCGACCTTGCCGATCTTTTTCTCAGGCGCGATGCCTTCAAGGTATTCACGTTCGTTCGCATTGGTGACGATGATCTGCTTGACATCGCCCGGCGCAATGCCAAAGTCGTCATAAATTTGATCCACCTGCTCCGCAGTGAGGTCTGCGCCGATGGTCACGCGCGCGTCCCCCTCTTCGTATGCCAGCGCCGTGCCGGCCACGCCGATCAACATCGCTGCGCACAGGAATGCGGCTATCAGTTTTTTCATTACTATCTACCTCCGTCCCCGTTCAACGGGGTTCATTCGTTACGATTATACCACCCTGTTGCCTTTATTATCTTGAACGATATGTTAATATTACGTTATTTGCCCAGCCTATGACACCGCGGTGCTTGATCAGGCACACTTCCCTGCCCTCCTCCAGCAGCCGCACCCGCTCTCCCGGCAGAAGGCGCGGAAAATAATCGGTGTAATCGTATGAGCGTTGCACCCCATTTTCCACGAATAGCAGCTTTTGTGGGATCTCCAGCGTTTTTCCCGTGAACAGAATCCGGCACAGCGCATTCTCTCCGTGCTTTTCAAGGATCTCCACCTCGTTGTGGTTCCACACCACCGAAGTGAAGCGATCGGACTCCTCCTGCTCACCGATGACGAGCGCCTCAGGCAGCTCGTCGACACAGTGGAAGGAGTGTTTTCCACCTTCGAACACGACTGCGTTCAGTTGCCCGTATGCTTTTACGGCGTTTCCCCCATCGATGGCGAGCATGTTCTTTGGGGGCAGCGCGAGGGGTGAAAAGGATAGCTTGTCGCCCGTGAGGTGGCAGTAGTTACATGTAGGCATATGGCCGCACACGACGAGCCTGTCAAATCGCACAGGCTCCTCCAAAAACGCGTCGCGGCGCAGGCAGTGCTCCGCCTGCTGCAACGCGGATGTGCTTTCATCGATGCCCGCGTGCACAAAAACGGCAGCTTGCGTATCAATGATGTGGGGAAGATTGCGCAGCCAGTCGAAAATATCCGAATAATGCGTCTCGAGCGCCCGGCAAACCCGCTCGGAACCCATTTCATGCCGCGCAAGTCCTAGCTCCGCACACATGTCGGCAATCAGCGAGTCGCGTCGCCAGTCGACATAGCCGTTGATATCCACGCAATACCGTCCCGAGGCGAGGTCATCCCACAGGGTGTCGCAGTTGCCCTGCAAAGCGTAGGCGTTGCCTGCCGCGCACAGACGCATGGCGAGGCGCACGGCCTCAAGGCTGTTTTTGCCCTTCTCGATGAAATCGCCGAGCAAAATGAGCGCATCGTCTGAGGAAAAAGCGAGTTCATCTAACAAACGTTCCAGCAGCCGTCCGTTGCCATGAACATCGCTCACGGCGATGATGCGTTTAGAATGCGCAACATCGGCGCGCAGCACGCGCGCCGGCTCCCCCCTGCCTGCTTGGCCCATCATCGATGTGCGGGCACGATCTCGAGCCAGTATCCATCCGGATCCTCGATGAAATAGATGCCCATAGTCGGGTTTTCATAGCAGATACAGCCCATTTTCTCATGCAGCTCGTGCGCTGCGGCAAAGTCATCAGTCCGAAACGCAAGATGAAACTCACATTCCCCAAGGTCATATTTCTCCGGATGGTCGCGCAGCCATGTCAACTCCAGCTCGAACGCGGCTTCTTCATTGCCCAGATAAACGATGATGAACGAACCATCCTGCGCCTCTTTGCGCCGCTTTTCCTTTAGCCCAAGCGCTTTCTCATAAAAAGTGAGGGATGTTTCCAGATGGGCTACGTTGTAATTTTCGTGGATCATTTGAAAGCGCATGGCTTACCCTTCCTATTACGGGTTCTCCAGAAATGTCGCCTGTTGCGCAAAGCCGGAGGATGCCCCATCGTCTTTTTTTGCTATTATATCAGAAATGCTGGACATCTGCCACGCGCTTGCTTCTCATGCAATCATGTATGCGCTCGTGCCTACCAAGGTGAAAATCGGCTGCGGCTATTTCATCTTGTGGCAAAGGGGGCGCTCCTTCCTTATCTATGGAATAGTTGATGTACAGTCGACATCATGTGCTATGTGCGTTTATAATAACAACGCCCGGCTTGTGCGGTTACACAAAACGGGGCTGCCGGTGGGAAACCATCAGCAGCTCCCTACACAAATGGATCCGTAATCCGCGAGTAACGTCTGCATCGCAGAAATCCTGAGGGATAAAATTACAGGGCCTAGTTATTGTTTACTTGTCGGTCAATGGGCCGAAAACCCCTGGACGATAGCGCTTAAATCCGGCTTCACTACCCTCAAAGCCTCGAACTCACCTTCGAAATCCTTGCCTTCGACTTCCATCCGGTACTCACAACAATGTGGGCAGGTTCGATCGCAGAATGTCACAGTAAAAGGCTCGCTGATTTCAATTTCCAGTTCATCGATATCGTTCTCGATCTCAAACTCCTTGAGATATCTCCAGCTTTGAACGCATTCCGAAACTCCATCGCAAGTTCTAATCAGCTTAAAGAGCAAATCCACTTCAACTTCGTGTTCGCTGCCACTATCGTCCTCCGCTTCAAAGAAAACGATGCTTGAGAACTCGATCTTCACGATCGGCCTGCATAGATGGGCGGCATCTACTATTACCCGGCTTAAAACAAAGGTTTGATCATCCTCAACACTGCCGTCGTCTATTTCAAAGATAGCGTCCTGCTTGTTGCATCCGCATTCCAACCATAGTATATGTTCGGGTTTCTTGCACGAAGCCGGCTCAGGCTTGCTGCCCTCGGGTTCCCAATCGCCATTATTTGCGTTGCACTGTTTATACATCATGTTTTCTCCTTTTTATATTGAGCATGCAACTACGCTCCATATATAGTATGCATTTTTACTGCACAAGGTACATGGTTTAAGCACCGGCTCAGGAGTTTTCCGTGAAAGTGAAGATTGATACAGACGCCATGAATCATATCATCATTGGAAACTGAGAGCTCTAAGCGGGCAAGCTTCCCGGCCGGAAAGCATGCCGCTTCTGCTGTTATCTAACGATCACGATGAACAGGAAATTCTTCGATCGGGAATCAACGAACGGGGATTCGCGTTTTCGCCATTAGTGGGCGCCTCTGCCAACTCCCATTGGAGCCTTCCGTGCACTGGTTTTGTCCGCCCCTCCCTCTTCCAACCGAAACGGCATAGCCGTAAAACTATGCCGTTCCTAAATCACTATCGAGCACCAACAAAACCGGATGCTTTGTGTGCCTGAGGGCGTTTACGAGTACATGCCGTTGGCAGCCATGTAACTGTAAATCTGTTCCCCATGCTGCTGTTCTTCCTTTTGGATGTGGTTGAGCGCATTGCGCACGTTCGGGTCCCTGAACTCAAAGATGCATGTGTTATATGTCGAGGATACATGTTTTTCGGTGCCCAGGGCATCCTGACACAGATACGCGTCCTTTTTCTTCCCCTCAGGGGAACAGTTGCTGGGCTGGAACTGCATGCGTTGCTGGTTGCCCTGCTGGCCGCCGCTCTGTTGGGAACCGCTTTGTTGGCCGCCACCGGGCTGGAACTGCATGCCCTGCTGCCCGCCGCCTTGTTGGGAACCGCTTTGTTGGCCTCCGCCCGGCTGGAACTGCATGGTTTGCTGGTTGCTGCCCTGCTGGGGGGATTGCTGGGAACCCTGCTGCATTTGCGGCACGATGCCGGATGCAATCTGGTCGAGCGTTTGCATGTGCTGCTGCTCATGCGCGCGTATCTGCGTAAACAGGTTTTTTAGTTGGCTGTCGCAGGCATCGTTGGCATATTGCGTGTACTTGTCGACGCATAATTGCTCCTGGGAACGCAGGTCGCCAAGGAGCGTCGACTCCTTTTGGTTCAATGGCATAATCATCACCTCGCGCTTATTATGAGGCGCGGACAGTGTCGTTATGCCACAATCTTTTGGCAAGTATTGCCTAAATTACTGCCGCGTGTACTTGCGCTCGGCGGCTTCTGCATCCTCCTTGGTGGGGTTGATTTCCCCACGCGGATGCTGCGGCGGCGCATAGATGGTGAACAGCTTCAACGGACCACGGCCAGCGTTGAGGACGTTGTGAAACACGCCTGCTGGAATTTCCACGGCGTAGCCGCAACCGGCGCTGCGCGAACCATCCAATTTTTCCATGCACGAGCCGAACCTGACGAGGGCGCGCCCGCTTACGATGTAGATGAACTGGTCGGCATTAGGGTGCGCTTCCGCGCCGATGTCCCCACCCACGGGAATGCTCATAAGCGCCGTTTGCGAATACCTGCCGGTAGATACAACAGTCCGAAAATTTGGATTTTCCAGTGTGGCTGCGTTGATATTGAACACCTGTAGCTCCGGTCCACGGTCCGGAATTTTTGAAGGGTAACGGGTTGTACGGGACATATCGACGCTCCTTTCGGATTTGGTTTTTGCTGTTTTCATTATATGTGCCGGCAAAAACTCTTGTGCCGCATCAAAAGATGGTCTGTCAACACATGTTCGTATCGTTTGAGTCGAAGCACCGATTTTAAATTGCTCAAAATCGAATCAGTAATAATGCCAAAGAAACAGTTTGGTCCGAGCAGTTCAATCCAAAGGCGACATGCATGATGAACGCGCTGTGCGCGCCCTTGAGCGCTTTGCCTGCCTGTGTTACAATGTGGTTAAGCATAAGAAGAATTATCCGTATCAATGAACGGTCTTTACTAACTTACAGGTTTGGTACAAAGACTGGGCAGACCAGGCTTCCAGCCGAAAACTGCATCATGAACAGAACAAAGATGAATGAACTCAACTCGATTACCGGAACCCCGGCCATCTTGGCGGAATAATTGTATCAAAATTGCTTAAAATTCGATGGAGGTCATTATGATGCAAGAAATGAATACAATGTCCGGGCAAGCGTACACAAATGAAATTAAAGGGAAACTGTTCAACCCGGATGAACTGCACGCTATTGCAAGGGCAGCAGTCGGGCTTGAACGACAAGTCGCTTGCGATCAAATTGTCGCCGAGTTGAAGCGGAAATATCCGGACCACATTCACGATGATTTACCGTGGATTTTCAACAATGCAGGCGGTGCCATGGGGCAGATGAAAATCCTACATGTATCACTTTCCGAGTACCTCATCCTATTCGGTACTCCCATTGGAACCGAGGGTCATTCAGGGCGATATCGTGCAGAGGTCTTTGATTTTGTATTCGATGGAGAAATGTGGTGCTACCATGAGGGCAGCCTGAACCGTACCTCCTACAAACCGGGTGACGCCGCATACTTAAAGCGCAAGCAAACCAAGGGTTACAAGGTACAGGACAGCGCGTTTATGCTTGAATATGCTAGGGGGCGCATCCCCAGTATGCTCAGGTTCGGGCTTGCCGATACTGTTTACAGCACAGTGGATTCGCGGACTTTTTGGGGGACAATCGGTAGAAGCGGAAAACTAATTCTCTCTGAACTGCTCAAAGGGAAAGCCTGACTTGGGGTGTATCCCCCTACTCTGCGTAAACTGCAAACGATGGTGTAAAACGGAGCGAGATTTTTAGTGGCGGCAGCGGACTGGTTCGTTGCCGCCTTAGTCAAACACAGCGCCAACGGGGACGGATGTCAAGGGCGAAGCTTCACGAATCACTTTACGAACTTACTGGATTGGCACAAAGGCTGAGGGGCAGAGCAATTGCATATCTTTCGGCCAAGAAACGTATTGTTTTGATGCAGTTCTCATCAATCATGTCTGTTCTACTGAGCACTGGCTTTCCTGCTATATCAATTTGGATAGGGTTTGGTTTGTTTATCGATTCGGTGATCGTTATCCTGTTCAGCGAACAAGCGGGAAAGCGTTGCCCCATAAGAGTCCTTCGCACTGTGCGCGCGATTGTCGCTTGCCCATTGGCTTTTATGCGACGAAAGCGCTTTGCATATTCACTATTTCTTATTGGTAAACTAAGCTCAGCCAAAGCGCAATACGGAAAAGGAAACGCGCCATGCTTGAATATCTCAGAAGATTACTCAGATCCTTGAAGATACAAAAAGAAGCGGTGCTATATGAACAGGCATCGCCGGAACCCGCTTGCCAGGAATTTGACGCTTCTCTGGAGCAAAACCTCGCGCTTTTTAAACGGCAACTGGGAAACAGCTCGGATGTCGTCATCAAGGAATTTCAAATCGGTGGAGCCGCGGGGCTGCGTTGCGCGCTGATCTTGATCGACGGTCTGGTAGACCAGGAAAGCGTCAATTTAAGCATACTACACCCCATGATGTATGACGCAGGGCAGAAAATGAAGTTCGATCAAACATGCGGCATCAACATCGACGATCTCAGTCGCACGTTTGTGTCCGTAGGAGAAGTGAAGCGCTTAAGCACGGTGGATGAGGCTCTTGGAGATTTGTTTGCCGGCCAGACTATTTTGCTCATCGACAAGGCGCGGCATGCGCTCTCCATCAGCCTTCGCAAGTGGGAAAAACGCGGCATCGACGAGCCGCGGACAGAAACGGTCGTGCGCGGCCCACGGGAAGGCTTTACCGAGACGCTGCGCACCAACACGGCTATGCTGCGCCGCAGAATTAAAAGCGCGAATCTACGCCTGGAGTCGATGAAAATCGGGCGGCAAACCAACACGGATGTGTGCATCGCCTACCTTGACGGCATCGTCAAGCCCGGCCTCGTCGATGAGCTAAAAAGACGGCTCTATGCCATCAACGCCGACTCCGTGCTCGATTCCGGTTATGTCGAGGCATATATTGAGGACGCGCCGTTTTCGATTTTTCCGACCGTGGGCAACAGCGAGCGTCCGGATACCATCGCAGGCAGGCTGCTTGAAGGCCGTGCGGCCATTTTTGTGGATGGTTCGCCCTTCGTCCTCACCGTGCCCTCGGTGTACATCGAATACTTCCAGTCCGCCGAAGATTACTATTTGCGCACCTATTACGCGAGCGCGCTCCGGTTCATCCGCGTTTTCAGCTTTCTCGTTGCGCTCCTTACCCCCGCGCTGTACGTTGCCGTTACGACCTTCCATCAGGAGCTTATCCCGACAAACCTGCTTTTTACAATTTCTGCGGGGCTTGCAGGTGTGCCTTTCCCCGCATCCGTGGAAGCGTTGATTATGATGGTGATGTTCGACATCCTTAAGGAAGCGGGCATCCGGCTTCCTAAACCGGTCGGCAGCGCAATCAGCATCGTCGGGGCGCTCGTCATCGGACAATCCGCGGTTTTGGCGGGGTTGATCGGACCGTTTATGATCATCGTAGTATCCATCACCGCCATATCGAGCTTTGCGGTACCCGCGCAAGCGGACTCACTCTCCTTGCTGCGCTACATCTTTTTGATTCTCGCAGGCTTTCTGGGAGGCTTTGGAATCATCATGGGTCTTATGTTTGTGCTGGTCTATCTGGTCTCGCTCAAATCCTTCGGCACACTTTACCTTTCACCTATAACGCCGTACAACACGCAGGGCATGAGGGACTGCTTCGTGCGCATGCCGCTGTGGACGATGGTAAAGCGCCCGTTTACGCCACGGGCATTCAACGATGTGCGGCGAGGTCCGCACGATACCGTTTCGTCACGGAAGGGAGGTTAGCGCGGTTTGCGAAAGATGCTGAAAATGATCGCCTGCGCGGCGCTCGCTCTCTTAGTTATGCAGGGACCGGGCTGCCAAGGTGCGCGCGAACTGAGCGATCTTGTTATCGTGATGGGCCTTGGCATGGACAGCGATGCGAAAAATCAGGAAAACATGAAACTCACTGCCCAAATCGTGTTACCCGAAAAGATCTCATCTTCTCAGGGCAACGGCGGGTCTTCCTCAAACTCCCAAGGCCCGTATTATAATCTTGACATCTCCGCGCCGAACACGTTCGAAGCTGTGCGCGGGTATACGCACATGGTTTCAGGCAGGCTTTATATCGCGCATACGCAAGTGTTTGTGATTGGCCGGGCGGTCGCGCAGGAGGGAATCGCGCCGCACCTTGACTTTTTCACACGCGCCAAGGAAACGCGCCCCACAGCCAAAATTGTTATAGCCGAGACGACCGCCAGTGAAGCGCTCTCTATTAAGCCGCCAACGGAAACGCTCCCTGCGATTTATATCGCCGAACTCATTGATGGGCAGACGTTCAACTCGCAATCCAAAGTGGCTACGATGCTGGATTATGTGAAGGCTATGCAAAGCCCCACGGCTTCGCTGGTCGTACCGATTTTGCATATCGAGGAAAACGAAGGCAACCAGATGCTCGCCGTGAGCGGCATGGCGGTGTTCAAAGAGGACAAAATGGTGGGTGAACTGAGCAAGGAGGAAACACGCGGACTCCTTTGGGTCCTGGGGGATGTTCGCAGCACCGTGGTCAACGTGGAAATCGCGGGCGGCATCGCCTCGTTCGATGTTCTCAACGCGAAAAGCAACGTCTCCCCCATCCTTGTTGATGACAAAGTGGTCATGAAGATCGATGTGGTTGTATCAGTTAAGCTTGTGGAACAAACCTGTAAAGAAAATCTCGCTAATCCGGAGAGCATCAAGGAGCTTCAATCATTGGCAGAGGAGGTAATCCGCGGCGAAATCATGCTGGCTTATTATAAAGCGGCATCGCTCCAGGCAGATGTGTTTGACTTTGGCGGGTTGATCCACCAGCGCGATAAAGCGAGCTGGCATAAGATGGAGGCGGATTGGGACAGGCTGTTTAGTGCGATTACGCTGGATATCAGCACAGATATCTCCATTAAATCGACAGGCCCTCTGGAAAAGCCGGCGTGGGAAAAGCCGAAAGAAGAAGTACGTTCGGAAGGGCAGGGATAAAGCATGGCACTGCTGGTCATCGCATTTTTCGGCCTGACCGCTTCCGTTGAAATCCCCAAGCTCGCGCGGGCGAAGAGGACCCGGGAGCTCGTGTGGTTCTGCATCTTTTCCGCCGTCGGCTTCACGCTTTTCCTGCTGCTATTAGCGGATGTACAAATACCCGGCCCCATCATGCTGATTATGAAAGGGCTCGATAAGATTGGGCTTCACTACCCCAAGTGAAAGGGAGAACACGATGAACGATGAACTCAGAACATCACAGCTTGCGCCCCTGACCATCAGCTTTATTTTGGGGTCTACGCTTTTGATCACCATGATCGACGGCATCACCTCGCACGGCACATGGATGGTCGTGATCGCCGGGTTTGCCATTAGCCTGCCGTTCCTGCTGATTTACGCGCACCTCGTGAAGCGCTTTCCCGAAAAGAGCCTGATCCAAATGAATGACATTATTTTCGGCAAGAGCATCGGCAAAGTGATCTCCGCAATTTATTTAGCATATTTTTTTCTGCTTCTTACCTTCAACATCAACGACGTCGCAGAGTTTTACACAGGCTATATCATGCCGGATACGCCCAACATGGTATTCTTAGTCGTTACCACCTTAGTTTGTGCGTTCGCGGTGCAACGAGGCATCGCTGCCATTGCGAAGATGAGCCTGATCATCGTTGTGTTCGCCATTGCCGTGCTCGTTGCCACGACGTTGATGTTAATTGGAAATATGGATTTTTCCAATCTGCTCCCGCTGTTTGATTTGCCCTTTGCACGGTATGTGCAAGCGACGCATATCATCGTGGAGCTTCCGTTTTTAGAGATCGTTTCGTTCCTGATGGTTACGCCGATGATCAAGGAGAACAAAAAGCTCACGCGGTCGTGGGCGCTTGGTGCGGCTGCGGCCGCGCTGATGATGCTTACGATTGTACTGCGCAACACGCTGGTTCTGGGGGGGGCTTCGAATGTTTTTGGCGAGAATTCCTTCGAGGCGGTCCGCCTGATCAACATCGGGGAATTCTTGACGCGCATTGAGTTGCTCATCGCCATCAATACTACGGCTTTGCTTTTCATGAAAAGCAGCGTGCTTTATTATGCTACCGTCAAGGGCATAGCGCAGTTACTCGGCCTCGAGCGCCACAACGCGCTCATCCTGCCCATCGGCAGCATCCTCGTGGTGTTTGCCTATGTAAAGGTGGACTCAGCGGTGGTGCACTCCATTTGGGGAGCGCAATATGCGCCGATATTCTCCTTTCCATGCACCATCTTTTTTCCGCTGCTCATGCTGATTCTCGCGACAGCGAGAAATCTCAGAACACCGCCGCCCGAGCGCGCGCTTTCTCCGAGGCAATAGCGAGAAGGGACTCGGCATCCTGCTTACACATGTGCGCGCATGCGGCCTTAAGCGGGGTTTGCGGGGTATACCGCCCCTCCCCCTCTCTGCCGTTATCTAAAGCAACAAGGCGTCCCTGCTGATGCAAGGACGCCTTGTTTGTTGGTCAATCTGATTTCAGGGTGCTGTGCGCCTCATCCTACCTCGCCCTTAGCAAGCTGCTTATGCGGGGCAGGGTTGAGCATCATCACCGGCGGGGCGGTCTTCTCGATCACTTCTTTGGTGATGACGCAGCGTTTGATGTCCGTGCGCGAGGGAATGTCATACATGATTTGCATCATGGCATCCTCGAGGATGGCGCGCAGTCCACGCGCACCGGTCTTGCGCTCAAGCGCCTTTTTGGCAACCTCGATGAGCGCATCCTGCTCGAATTCAAGCTCCACCCCGTCAAGCTCGAAGAGGCGCTTATACTGCCTCGCAAGCGCATTCTTAGGCTTGGTGAGGATGTCGATCATGGCTTCCTCGGTCAGTTGCTCGAGCGTGACGATCACGGGCACGCGGCCAACGAACTCGGGGATCAATCCATACTTCAAAAGATCCTCCGGCAGAATATTCTTCAAAATCGCGCCGATGTCCTTCTCGACGTTGGATTGCACGTTCGCGCCAAAGCCCATGAGTTTTTTGCCCGTGCGGCGCGAAATGATGTCCTCAATGCCGGCGAATGCTCCGCCGCAGATGAAGAGGATGTTTGCGGTGTTGATCTGGATAAACTCCGCGTGCGGATGTTTGCGCCCGCCCTGGGGCGGTACGCTTGCCACGGTGCCCTCGAGAATTTTCAGCAACGCCTGCTGTACGCCCTCGCCGGACACATCCCGCGTGATGGAGGGGTTTTCGCTCTTGCGGGCGATCTTGTCGATCTCATCGATGTAGATGATGCCCTTCTCGGCACGCTCCACATCGTAATCCGCAGCCTGGATGAGCTTGAGCAAAATGTTTTCGACATCCTCGCCCACATAACCGGCCTCGGTGAGCGATGTCGCATCCGCCACGGCGAAGGGAACGTCGAGTATTTTGGCAAGGGTCTCAGCCAGCATCGTCTTGCCGCAGCCGGTAGGTCCAAGCATCACGATGTTGCTCTTTTGAAGCTCCACATCGTCCTTCGCGGAAGTTGCGTCGATGCGCTTGTAGTGATTGTATACCGCGACCGCCAGGGCGCGCTTGGCATCGTCCTGCCCGATGACGTATTGATCGAGAGTCGCGACGATCTCGTGCGGCTTGGGGATATCCTTAAGGTCCTTGTGCTCGGTCTCAACATCATCCTCGATGATCTCCCGGCACAGTTCGATGCACTCGGTGCAGATGTAAACGCCCGGCCCCGCGATAATACGGTGCACTTCATCCTGCGATTTGCCGCAGAACGAACATCTCACGGTTCCTTTGTCGTCAATTTTTGCCATTTCCTACCTCCTTGGAGGAATAATCTCGTCTATGATACCGTATGCCAGCGCTTCGTCCGCGGTCATAAAATTATCGCGTTCGGTGTCGGCGGCGACCCGCTCCAACGGCTGTCCCGTGCGCTCTGATAGAATACGGTTCATCTGTTCCTTAGTTGCGATGAGCCTCTTGGCTTGGATGGCGATATCCGTTGCCTGCCCGCGCGCGCCGCCGGAGGGCTGGTGGATCATCACCTCGGCGTTGGGCAGCGCCCTGCGCTTCCCCTTTGCGCCCGCCGCAAGCAGAAACGCGCCCATGCTTGCCGCCATGCCCACGCACATCGTCGCCACCTCGCAGCGAATATACTGCATGGTGTCGTAGATGGCCATGCCCGCGGTGATGGATCCGCCGGGGCTGTTGATGTAGAGGCTGATGTCCTTATCCGGATCGTCCGCCTCGAGGAAGAGCATCTGCGCTACGATGAGGTTCGCCACGTCGTCATCCACCTCGCCGCCAAGGAAGATAATCCTGTCCTTGAGCAAACGCGAGTATATATCATAAGAACGTTCGCCCTTATTGGTTTGTTCCACAACAATGGGGACTAAGTTGCTCATCTTTCCACCTCCATCATGATCGGGTCCGTCACTCGGCTGCATCCGCCTCGGGCGCCTTTTCTACCTCGACGGCAGCGGCAACCAGAAGGTCGATGGTCTTATCGAGCACGAGCTGATCCTCGAAATAAAGCCTGTCGTCAGCGCCGAGTTTGGCCTTCATGTCCTCTGCCTTTTCGCCGAACTGAGCAACGTATTCAGAGATCTGCGCGTCGATTTCCTCGTCCGTGGCCGTAATCCCCTCCGCTTTGGTGATGGCTTCCAGCACGAGCTGGCTCCTCACGCGGCCCTCCGCGTCGCCTTTCATCTGGGCGCGCATTGCGGCGATGTCCACGCCGACGTATTTTGCGTAATCATCGAGCGAAATGCCCTGCATGCTCAGCCTGTAAGCAAAATCGTTGAGCATGCTGTCGATCTGGCGCTCCACCATCGCCTCGGGAATTTCGAATGACGCGTTCTCGGTCGCCTTGCGCACGATCTCGTTCTCCTTGGCGATTTTGATGTTCTTCTCCTCGCGCGCAACGAGTTCCGCACGCTTTCTCTCGCGAAGCGCTGCGATGGTCTCGCAATCGGATATATCCTGCGCGAAATCGTCGTCCGCCTCGGGCAGCTCTTTCACGCGAATGGCGTTCACCTTGACGTGGAACACAGCGTCCTTCCCTTTGAGCTCTTCGCTGTGATACTCCTCGGGGAACTTCACGTTGAGGTCACGCTGCTCGCCCGCGTTCATGCCGATCATCTGCTCCTCAAAACCGGGGATGAAGGTGTTGGAGCCGATCGTGAGCGTCTGCCCCGTGGCGGAACCGCCCTCAAAAAGAACGCCGTCGACCGTGCCCGCGTAATCGAGCCCGAC
This sequence comes from uncultured Clostridium sp., assembly GCA_964396085.1. GTDB lineage: Bacteria > Bacillota > Clostridia > Christensenellales > CAG-138 > Phil1. The sequence continues at coordinate 13,154 of CAYNDC010000020.1, forward strand.
TTCGTCGCCGTGCTCCACGGGGCGCTCGACGTCGATCATGCGCGCGATCT
>CAYNDC010000021.1:0-12783 GCA_964396085.1 uncultured Clostridium sp.
TCGCGTTTGCAAAGCTCAGCCGCAAACGGGCAGCGCGTGTGGAAGCGGCAGCCCTTGGGCGGGTTGACGGGGCTTGGGATTTCGCCCGGGAGCACCTCCTTCTCCTTGCGCTTGGTGGGGTCCGGCTTGGGCACGGATTCGAGCAAAAAGCGGGTATAGGGGTGCAACGGCCGCTCGTAGAGGTGCCGCGTGACGCCGTATTCGCAAATTTTGCCTAGGAACATGACGCACACGCGGTCGGAAAGGTAGCGCACCACCGAAAGGTCATGCGAGATGAACAGATACGTCAGGTTCATATCCCGTTGCAGGTCGCTGAGCAGGTTGAGGATTTGGGACTGGATGGAAACATCCAGCGCGGAAACAGGCTCATCGCACACGATCAGCCGCGGGTTGAGAGCGAGCGCGCGGGCGATGCCGATCCTTTGCCGCTGCCCGCCGGAAAACTGGTGCGGGTGGCGGGTCATCAGCTGCGGGCGCATGCCGACCTTGAGCAGGAGCTTTTCGACAGCCTCGTCGATCTCCGCCTTTTTGGTGTAAATCCCATGCGTGACGAGCGGTTCGGCGATGATGTTGCGCACGTTCATGCGCGGGTCCAGGCTCGCGTACGGATCCTGGAAAATGATCTGCATGTCACGCCGCAGCGCGCACATCTCGCGCTGCTTGAGGCGGGTGATCTCCATGCCGTCGAACAGGACGCTGCCCGAGGTCACGGGGATGAGGTTGAGCATGAGCCGCCCTGTGGTGCTCTTGCCGCAGCCGGACTCGCCCACGAGCGCAAAGGTTTCGCCGCGCAGGATGTCAAAGCTCACATCCGATACCGCGTGCACGACGCCGCCGCGCTTCAGGCCGCCGCTTTTGACCGGAAACTCCTTAACGACGTTCTTCATTTCCACCAGCGCGTTACGTTCCACTTTGCATTACCTCCGGGTCATAGAGAAAGCAGCGCGCCTTGTGGCCGTCTCCAATCTCATAGAGTTCCGGCTCACGCAGGCGGCAAATCTGCATAGCCCGCTCGCAGCGCGGGCAGAACCGGCAGCCCGCGGGCAGGTTGAGCGGGTTGGGCACCATGCCGCGGATGGCGTAAAGCCGCGTCATCCCCTCATCCGCTTTGGGGATGGAATTGAGCAGCCCGTATGTATAGGGATGGGCGGGGCGGCTGAAGATATCGAAAATGTTCGCCTGCTCCACTACCTTGCCCGCGTACATGACGTAAACATAATCGCACAGCTCCGACACAACGCCCAAATTATGCGTGATCATCATGATGGAGGCGCCGTTCTTGCGCTGCAAATCGCGCATGAGCTTCAAGATCTGCGCTTCGATGGTGACATCGAGCGCCGTGGTGGGTTCGTCTGCGATCATCAGCTCCGGCTTGCACACGAGCGCCATGCCGATCATCACCCGCTGGCGAAGGCCGCCGGAGAGCTGGTGCGGGTAGGCCGCATAGCGCTTTTCCGGTTCCGGGATCCCCACCTGGTGGAAGATGTCTATCACCATCTGCTTCGCGGCCTCCGGGGAAACCTTCTCATGCAGAACGATTGCCTCGCGCACTTGCTTGCCCACCGTTGTGACGGGATTGAGCGAGGTCATCGGCTCCTGAAAGATCATCGAGATGCGGTTGCCTTTGATTTTAAGCATCTCCTGCGGGCTTTTCTGGAGCAGATCCTCGCCCAGAAGCTCTATTTTGCCGCCCGCGATGCGGCCCGGATGCGCCACGAGCTGCATGACAGACATCGCCGTCATGCTCTTGCCGCAGCCGGATTCGCCCACCACGCCCACGATCTGCGCCTTGCGGATTTCGATATCGATATCGTCCACCGCGCGCACAATGCCGCGCCGCGTGTAAAAATACGTTTTCAGGCCGGATATGTTCAGCGTATTTTCCATCTTGCTCCCTTCATTCCTTCATATACGGGTCTATGGCATCGCGAAGCCCGTCCCCCAGGAAGTTGAACGCGAGCACGACCAGCAAAATGGCGACGCCCGGCGCCAGCGCCGCGATCGGAATATCGAAGATGAACTTCTTGTAGCGGTTGATGAGCAAGCCCCAGCTCGAATCGGGCGGCTGAATGCCAACGCCCAGGAACGACAAGCTCGATTCGGTCATGATGCTCGAGGGGATGTTGAGCGTGAAGAGCACGATCAGCGAGGGCAGGCAGTTGGGCAAAATGTGCCGGATCATGATGTTCCAGCGCGACACGCCGATGGAGCGCGCCGCCTCGACAAACTCCTTCTCCTTGAGCGCGAGCGTCTGCGAGCGCACCACGCGCGCCGTGCCCGCCCAGTTGACAAAGCTCAGCGTGAGAAAGAGCAGCAGCAGGCTCGGGTCAAAGGTATACATGATGAGGAGCGCCAGCAAAAAGGAGGGGAATGCGAGCACGATATCCGCAACGCGCATGATGATAAAATCCACCCACCCGCCGAGGAACCCGCTCAAAAGCCCCAGGATGGTGCCGATGAGCATGGCGAGCATCGTGGGCACGATGCCCACCACGAGCGAGATGCGCGAGCCGTAGATAATGCGGCTCAAAACATCGCGTCCGTATTCATCCGTCCCCAGCAAAAAGGTGGAGGACGGGTTTTGCAGTTCCATCCCGCGGTTGATCGCGTTGGGGTCATGCGGGGCGATCAGCGGCGCGAACAGCGCGACGAGGACGATGATCGCAAGCACGATGGCCGAGATCAGCGCTGCGCGATTGTGCCGGAACATCTGCACGATCTGCTGGCCGAGCGTATCCGCCTCGATGGCCTCGGCGAGAATATCCTCCTCGGGCAAAGCCACGGGGTCGCTCAACTTCACGCCCTCGGGGAGGACGATGTCTTCAAAGCCGGCATTGGGCCCGCTGGAAGGGGTCGTTTGTGCCATGCGTCCTCCTTTCTCAATCCACGCGGATGCGCGGGTCGATGAATGAATAGGTGACATCCGCCAAAATGTTGCCAACGATGACGATGAACGTGCAGAATAAAACCGAGCCTTGGAGCAGCGGCATGTCCCGCTTGTTGATGGCGTCCACGGTCAACCGCCCCACGCCGGAGATGCCGAACACGCTCTCGGTGATGACCGCGCCCGAGAGCAAAGATGAAATTTGCAGCGCCATCATCGTAACGACCGGCAGCATGGAGTTTTTGAGCGCATGGCGCAGGATAACCAGGTTATCTGAAAGGCCCTTGGCGCGCGCGGTGCGGATATAATCCCTGCGCATCACCTCGAGGAGATTGGAGCGCGTGAGCCGCGCGATGGAGCCGGCCGAGCCCCAGCCAAGCGCCAGAGCGGGCAGTATCATATGCCGGATGCTGCCGTAACCGTTGATGGGCAGAATGCCGAGCTTGTATCCGAACACAAACTGGAAAAGCAATGCCGACCAGAACACCGGGACCGACACGCCCAGGAGCGAAAAACCCATAAAGAGATTATCCGCCAGCGAATATTTTTTAACCGCCGAAACGATCCCCACCGGGATGCCGATGCACCACGCGACCAGCGCCGCCGAGAGGGCGAGCTTGACGGTGGTGGGGAACGCCTGCTTGATCATATCCCCGACGTTGCGGTTGAGCTTGTAGGACATGCCAAAATCGCCTTTGAGCGCGTTTTTCGCATAACGCCAAAAGCGAACCATCACCGGGTCGTTCAGACCCATTTGCTCGCTCACGCGCTCGATGACCGCGGCGCTCGCCTTCTCCCCCATCATGACCTCGATGGGGTTGCCGGGCAGAACGTTGAGGATTAAAAAAATGATCAGCATCACGCCGAGTAAAACGGGGATGGCGATCAACAACCGTTTGATTAAATAGGATATCATGCGCGCGTATACACCACCTGTCCTTGTCAAATACATGCGCCCCGCCCGCCCGCTTTATCAAATGGCATAAAGCGGGCGGGCGGGGCGAACGCTTGTTATTCGTTGACCAACTCGATCTGCGCGTAGTAGCAGCCGGTCCAGCCGTTCCAGAGCGGGGTGAAGTTCTTCACCCGCGGCTGCAACACCCAAAGGTGCTGCAACTGGAAGAGCGGCACCCAAGCGGCGTCGTCCTGGATGATGAGCTTTTCAAGCTCCTGATACTCTTTGATGCGCGCTTCGGGGTCGCTCATGTAGCGCGCTGCCTCAACGCGGGCCATAGCCTGCTCGTTCTTGTAGTTGAAGGAGCGGCGCACGGTGTTGGTGGGCGTGAAGAATGTGTAGAAGAAGTTATCCGGGTCGTTAAAGTCCGCAGACCAGCTCGTCGTGTAGCAGGCAAGCTCGCCCTTGGCGCGCACATCGTACCATGAGGCTTCGTCCATCTGCTTGATTTCGGCGATGATGCCGACCTCTTTGAGCATGGCCTGAACATATTCATTGAGCGCGAGCGTGTTGGGGCTTTCGGTCACCTGCGTGATGGTCATCTCAAACCCGTCGGGGTAGCCGGCCTCAGCCATGAGCGCCTTGGCGCCTTCGGGATCGTATTTGATCTCGGGCAGATCCGGGTTGTAGCCGATCAGGCCTTTGGCCATGATGCCGTTGTGCACGAAGCCCGTGCCGTTGTAGAGCGGGGAGGCAAGCAAGCCCTCGCGGTCGATCGCCATCTGGAAGGCCTTGCGGATGCGAAGGTCGTCAAAAGGCTTGATGTTCTGGTTGATGTGATAGTAATATACGCCCACGCGGTTGCCGTACACCACGAGGTCCTTCCATTGCTCGCTGCCGGTGAAATACGGAATCTGCGTGCGGCACATATCCATATCCAGCTCGTCAAGCTCGTCGTTTTCGAACATCATGCGGTAGGCTTCCTGATCGGGCACTACCTTGATGAGCACGCCGTCGTTCTTGGGCCTGCCGCCCCAGTAATCATCAAACGCCTCGATGAGGCTGTGGTCGTTGAGCTCCCATTCGGAGAGGTAATACGGCCCGGTGCCGCAGGTTTTTTCCGGATTGACGCCGAACTCAAGCCCCGCGGCCTCGGTGGCTTTGCGGTTGTAGATGGAGCCGGCGGGCGTCGCAATGTTGGCGAGGAAGGGCGCGTACGCCTCCTCGAGGGTGATTTCGATTTCATAATCGCCAAGGATCTTCAATCCCGCAAGCTCCGTCGCCTCGCCGTTGAGCATCGCACTCGCGCCCAGAATCGGCGTGAGCGCATCGCTGTTGCGGGCGTTCTGCTCGGGGGTGAGCATTCTCTCGAAGGTGAACTTCACATCGTCCGCCTTGAAGATCTCGCCGTTGTGGAACTTGACGTTCTGGCGAAGCTGGAAGGTATAAACCAGGCCGTCGTCGGATACCGCCCACTCGGTTGCTAGGCCCGGCACGATTTCGGATACGCCATCCCCCGTCATGGCGATCTCAACGAGCCGCTCATAGATGTTGAGCGGAATGGTATAATCCGCGGTGGTCATCTGAACGTCGCAGGTTTCATAGTCCTTGTTGGTGGCGATTCGGTAGAAAAGCTTCTCGTCCTCTCCTCCTTGGGTTCCCTGGCAGCCCGCAGCCAATGCCGTTGCCATTACGAGCGCCAATACGACGGCTAGAAATCGCTTCATGACTCTTCTCCTTGCTTTATTTAGTTGATCCAGAGGCGTTCGTCCACATAAAAGCACGGCATCCGCGAGGGAGCCCGCGGATATTTCTCGACTATAACGATACCTATAACTATCACAATCAGGGTGCCTTTATGTTTGGTGTCAGTATATATAATCGGTATTCGAGTGTCAAGCAGTGCGCGAGATCCCATCAAAAACCGCGGCAGCAGCGGCGCTGCCTGCAAAGGCAAAACCCCCGGCGTCTGCGGGTTTTCTTACGCCTGCGGCCTCGCGCTGTCCAGGAGCGCGCCGTCGCGCATATTCAGGCATGCATCCGCCAGCTCGCTAATGGCAGTATCGTGCGTTACGATGATGACGCAGCAGTTGCGCTCGTGTGCGAGGCGCACAAGAATCTCCACGACGTTTCCGCTGTTTTCCACATCGAGGTTGCCCGTGGGCTCGTCTGCGAGGATGACCTTCGCGTTGGAGGCGAGCGCGCGGGCGATGGCCACGCGCTGCTGCTCGCCGCCCGAGAGCATAGAGGGGTAGCGCTTGAACTGCGCGTCGGTCAAGCCCACGATGCGCAGCATCTCCTGGGCAGCTTTTTGCGCCTCCTGCACCCTTTTCCCCTGTAATTCCAGCGGATACATGACGTTCTCTAAAACCGTCAGGAGCGGGAAGAGGTTAAACCCCTGGTAAATCACCGCCACATCCTCGCGGCGGTAGCGGTCGCGGTTGAGGGACTTTGTGGATTTGCCCTCAAAGAGCACTGCGCCCTCGGTGGGCAAATCGAGCCCCGCGAGCAGGGAGAGCAGCGTGGTCTTTCCGCTGCCGGATTTGCCCACGATAGCATACACGCGGCCCTGCTCGAAGGCACAGCTCACCCCGCGCACCGCCCGCACGGTTTGATATTTATTCTTGTAGGTGTACGAGGCGTTTTCCAATCGCAAAATCTCCATAAAAACCTCCTAATCCCTGGATGAAAGGATGGCGAGTACGTTGACGCGGTTCATGAGCGCCACAGAGAGCGCACTGCCCATACAGTAGCACAGCGCGTAGCCTAAGATGGCCCAAAGCCGGAGCGTATGTATGCCGCCGGGCATGAGAAGCCCCGCGAGGCCGCCCAGCAGCGTACCCGCGGCGCACAGCAGCGCCTGCTCGCTAAAAAATGCGGCGAAGGTCCGAAACGCGCCCGCGCCGGTGCTGCGCATGATGGCAAACTCTCCCTTGCGCGTTCGCGTGAGCAGGTAGGAGAGGATGAAGCCAATGCCAATGGAAAGCGCGTACATGGCGCTGTATACAACCTCCATGTAGCTGATGTGGCGGTTGAGCTTGTTGACCGTCTCCATGAAGGTTTGATCTTCGATGACGAAGAACATGCGCTGGCGCGAGATTTTCCCCACGCTCGAGAGGCCAAGCTCCGTCAGTTCATCCTTGAAGGCGCCAAGCTCCCGGGTGTTTTGAAGCAGAAAGTTGACCGCGTTGTAGGTGTTGGCCGATTGGAACGTAACGCTTTTTCTCCATGCCTCGTATTGCGCGGCGGATGAAAATCTGCTCAAGCCCATTGACTCCCAGTTGGAAAGGTCGCTCGCGTCCTTGCCGTTTTCTACGAAGTACGTGTTCGTGAAAACAAACCCATAGCCCTGCGGCACGTAAATAGTATCCCGCCCGCTCAGGCGCGGATAGGTGCCAGCCACAATCAAATCGAGGCTGTAGGCATAAAGCTGATCTGACGCGTTCGAACCATAGCGGTGGTAGATACCGATGCGCACCGAGTCGCCCAGCGCGATGCCGTTTTGCGCCATGAACTGGCTGTTCATCAAACAGGGCAACGCGTTATAAGGGATACTCTCATCGGAGAAGCTCTGCTCACTATACCCCTCCAAGAAGGTGAATGCTACGTTCTCCTCATAGAAGAACTCCGGTGCGGAGGCGATGTCGTTGGTGAAGACGATGCTTTCATAGCCGAGCACAGCATCGACGAGCGTCTCATAGGCATAGGGGCTTGAGGGGAGCTCGATGGTGTTGTCGTCCTCGTTATTGCGCTCGGAGGCCGGAATCACCTTATCGAAACGATAGCGCGTGCTTGAAGAACAGTGCGTCTCTTTGATGAAGCCCGTTTGCATGATGGGCCAGAGGGCAACGTCATCCACCAAGAGCCGGTCGATGCTCTTGCCCGAATAGGTGGTCAGGTACGCGCGCACGGGCATGTTTTCGTAAACGTCGTCCAACTCGTTCTCATAGCCGGCGAGGAAGCCGGAAAACAGGCACATGAGCGCCACCATCCCAAGCGACACGAGCGGCGTTACAAGGCTGCGCGCGCCGCCGCGCGCGATGGAGCGCAGGGCGAGTTTTAACGGATAGATAAGCGCCTTGAGTCCCGCGCCGCGTCTTTTTTGCCGCTTGGAGTTCCCTTTTACGGCACGCTCGCGCGCGAGCGTGCGCGCGGCGGCAAAGGCACACAGCAGCGCCGCGAGGACGAACACGCCAAGCGCCATAAATGCGCTTACCTCGGGCATAGCGGCGATCTTCCCCGCGAAGGCTTGCGCGCCCTCGCCCAGATACACGCCGCTAAAGCGGAAATCCACAATGCTCGCCTCCACCGCGCGGGCGTAGGCATGCTCGGTGATGCCCAGCGCGAAACGCATGCCAAGGGCAGCGCCTGCCGCGCAGGCGAGGAGGGAAACGAGCAGCGCGCCCGTCATGAGATAGACGATGGTCCTCGCCTTGCCCGTGCCAAGTGCCAGCATAATGCGCACATTGTCGCGCTGCTTGGCGACGTAGAGGTGGGCAAAGAGCATGAGGAGCACGACGCCTGCCGCCGCGCACACCGCGGTGAGGATGATGGCGGTTTCGCGCATAGACTTAAGCGCCGCGGCGGTTTCCGCATAGCCCTGGTCGTAAACGGTAAAGCGCATGTTGGGCAAAAGCAGCGGATCGATGCGCGCGAGGAAATCCGCCGCCGTGCCGTTTGTGAGGCGCAAGCGCGCAAGCGTGTAGCTCTCGCTGCCCTCGTCCAGCCATTGCGCGCCGTTGGCGGGCACATAGACCGTATATTGGTAACCGTACATCTCCTTGAAGATGCCGACGATTTCGTATTTCCCCTCGTGCGCGAAACCCGTATCCGGCCAATAACTCTTGTAGGCTGGCGCGCCGTTGACGGAGCCGTAGAGGCTCATCTCGAGCGTATCTCCCAGCGTGAGCGAGAGCTGCTTTGCGAGGTGCTCGCTGATGATGCAAACCTCGCTGCCGATTTGGTACTCCTCATCACTAAACGTGCGCCCCTCGGTAAGCACGAGCTCCCGGCGCGCGAATTCGAGGTAGGTTGCGAGGTCTGAGGTGAACTGCACGTCGACGCACTGGTCCTCGAGGGCATAGGCCTGGGAAAGGCCGAGAACGTGCGGGAAATACCACGCCTTTTGCATTTCCTCCACGGAGAGATCCGTCACGTCATAGCAAGCGAACCCTTCGAGGCTCCTCTTGGTGAATTCGGGCAGGCCCGAAGTATCCGGGAAATCGAGGATGAGCAGCAGCGCGCGGTTCGCGCCTTCGGAAAAGCGCCCGTGCGCTATGTAAGTGTGGCCCAGCTCCAGCTCAAGTTCTTCGCCGTAGGCCTCCTCCATCGCCGCCGAGGGCAGCGCATAGAAGAACATGCCCGGATAATAATCATCCGAAGAATAATAGCTCTTTTGAATCAGGCAGCGCTTGCCCTCTTGCGTGTCGTACTTGACGGTGAAGAGGATGATGCCGTGGTTTTTGTAGCGGTGTGCGCCCACGGGGCTTTGCGCGAGCCCCTCGATATAGCCGCCCATGGAACGCTGGCGCTCGAAGGAGAGCACCTCGGGCGCAGTTGCGATCGCCGCATAGTCGTACCCCTCGAGCGCGCTTCGCATAAAGGGATCGCCCTCGGGAGAGTCGGGATAGTTCTGGCCGATGTACTCGAGCACCGCCGTGGTCTCAAACGTGGCGTCCGCCTCGTTGAGCAAGGACTGACTGGTGCTCCACATGCTTGCGCCCAGGCATAAAAAAACGGTGATGCCCGCTAGTAACAGAAAAAACAGGGTGGTTTTCACCGGGGTGCGCGCTATGTTTTTGAAGGCTGTTTTGATGATCAAGGATGATTTCCTCCTATGCTCACCGGAGATGGTTATCAGTATAGCATAAACCAGCCCGCATGGTCTAGCGTTGCAGGCGCAAGCCGCGCCGCAGCCTGTGCATAATTTCCGTTGTGTTTACAATATCCCCGCCAAAATCCGTTATACTCTAACCATGAAAACACAGCGAATAATTAGGGAACGGCCGCCCCGAACTAAGATGAGGCGCGTTTTATTGGCGGTGCTTGCGGCGCTTGTGCTGCTCGCCGCCGCGCCCTTTGCCCTGAGCGGCTATGTGAAGCTTTGTGCGGGAAAATACATCCTCGCTGCCGCGCGCGCGCCGCAGGTGGACTGCATTTTAGTGCTCGGCGCGGGGGTATGGGGTGAGGGCGAAAACGCCGTGCCAAGCCCCATGCTCACGGACAGGTTGGAAACCGCGCTCGCACTCTATGAGGCGGGTGCCGCCGCGAAGCTGATTATGAGCGGCGACCACGGCCGCGCCGAGTATGACGAGGTAAACGTCATGAAAGCCTACGCCGTAGAAGCGGGCGTCCCGAGCGCGGATGTGTTCATGGACCACGCGGGCTTTTCCACCTACGAAAGCCTGTACCGTGCACGCGAGGTTTTCCAGGCACGGCGCGTGCTCATCGTCACCCAGGAATACCACCTCTACCGGGCGCTGTATATCGCCCGCGCCCTTGGGCTTGAGGCGTGGGGCGTTTCGGCAAGCCTGCGGCCGTATGCCGGGCAAAACTATTACGATTTCAGGGAGGTTTTCGCCCGCGCCAAGGATGTTTTCCTCTGCTTGTTCCAACCGGAGCCGACCTATCTTGGCGAAACCATCCCCGTCAATGGCGATGGAAACCTGACTAACGACTAAGCGCAAGCCGGAAGCGAGCGCGCTGCATCCCTTTGCACATGCCCACATAACCATAGTAAGAAGCATGGAGCAGGAGGGGATAACGATGACAACCGGCGCATACCGCCGCGCGCAGGCCGTTGCGTACGCGCACGAATGGGCATACGGCCGCAACCCGGCCTATTATGATTTTTCCATTTGGGCGGAGACTGCACCAACTTCGCCTCCCAAGTGCTGTACGCAGGCACCGGCGTCATGAATTACACGCCCGTAACCGGCTGGTTTTACATCAACGCCAACAACCGCACGGCCTCTTGGACGGGCGTGCCTTTCTTTTACCGCTTTCTCACCGAGAACCGAAGCGTCGGCCCCTTCGGGGAGGAAACCGGCCTTGCGGCCGTTGAGCCGGGCGATTTTATTCAGCTAACCGGCGATGGCACGCACTATACCCACACGCTCGTGGTGGTGCGTACCGGCAAGCCGCCCACGGCCCAAAACGTGCTCGTCGCGACGCATACGTACGATGCCTTCGGCCGCCCGGTGGACAGCTACTCCTTCGCCCAAATGCGCTGCATCCATATTCTGGGCTACCGGCAGGCATGAGCGCGATCAAAAGCCTCCTTCCCTTGATGGCCGCGTGCGGCTGCCCGCCGGCGAACCGCTTCGGTTGACAGGCCTTTGGCGGCATGTTAGGATGGAAGAAAGAAACATAATCGACGGGAGGGATAAGGATGCTTGAAGATTTATTAAAGAATACACCCCCGAAGAAGCCCGCCCAACCGGACGGCGGGGATGAGATTCAATTTCAGGAGATTGTCTGCGCGGCGGAGTTTGGCGGCAACGCCTGCCTTGATCCGGAGGACGAGGGCGTATAACGCATCGTTGTTTTTGGCCTGCCACAGGCTCCCGTTCTGAAGCGGGGACTTCTGGATTTTCAGTTCCGGTAACATTTCGGCATGGTGCGGTTAATAACCGGCTATGCCGATTTTACTTATTTGCGGGAAAAGAGGAGCAAGGGAGCGGTACAAAAAACCCCGGTTCACAAAGGCGAACCGGGGTTTTGCGTGGAGCGGACTTTGCTCCAACATGGCACGCCCGACGAGATTCGAACTCATGGCCTTCCGCTTAGGAGGCGGACGCTCTATCCTGCTGAGCTACGGGCGCACGGGGAACGGATATGCCCGTGAAAGGGCAAAGTATATTATAGGCGAGGCGGCCGGGGATGTCAACAAAAGCGCGGCGGCGCACGAGCGGCAAAAATGGTTGTCAGCCATTCAAAGTATGGATTATAATGGGCATATCGTTGAGGTCATTTGTGTCATATCAGAAAAAGAAAAAGGGGGGCGCTTTCATGGAGCAGCTTACGGGCAAGCTCTCAAAAAAGTTTACCAAAATTGAAAAGTCCTGGATCATGTACGATTGGGCGAATTCCATTTACGCCACGAATATCATGGCGGCGATTTTCCCCATCTACTTCGCGCTCGTCGCGAGCGAGGGCGGCAACAAGATTTACGGCTTCGCGATTTCCGCGGCGAACCTGATCGTCGCCCTGATCGCCCCCATTCTCGGCGCCGTGGGCGACTTCACGGGCATGAAGAAAAAGCTCTTTTCGGTCTTCCTGATCATCGGCCTTGTCTTTACGGCGGCGATGGCGGCGGTTGATTCGTGGCAGTTGATGCTCGTGGGGCTTATCATCTCGCGCATCGGCTTCTCCGGCTCCTGCCTGTTTTACGATTCGTTCTTGACCGATGTCACCATGCCGGAACGCATGGACCGCGTCTCCGCCTGGGGATATGCCGCGGGCTACATCGGCGGCAGCACGATTCCCTTCATCGTTTCGATCGCGATTATGATGCTCATGGGGCAGAGCATTCTTTCTTATAAAATAGCCATCTTGCTGGTGGTTGTGTGGTGGAGCATCTTTAGCATTCCCTTCCTCAAAAACGTCCATCAGGTGCACAGCGTGGAGGAGCCGCCCGCCAAGCTCGCCAAGGCCGCCTTCCGCAACGCCTGGCGCACCTTGCAGGACATCGTGCGCGACAAGAAAGTGCTCATGTTCATCGTGGCGTATTTCTTCTACATCGACGGCGTGGATACGATCATCAGCATGGCGACGAACTACGGCACCACGCTTGAGCTTGGCACGGTCGGCATGATCCTGGCGCTTTTGGTGACGCAGCTCGTCGCGGTGCCCTTCTCAATCCTCTTTGGCAACCTCGCTAAAAAGGTCGGCGCGATCAAAATGATCTCCATCGCGGTGGGCGTGTATTTCGTCATCACCATCGTCGGCTTTTTCATGGGCTTCAACATCGAGCGCGCGGAGATTCTCGGCGGCGACATCGAGG
>CAYNDC010000022.1:0-12554 GCA_964396085.1 uncultured Clostridium sp.
GTGGAGGCAACGGAACAAACATTTTCTGAGGAAATAAAAACAACGGAGGAATTTGACATGAAAGCAACGATGAAAATTGAAGGAATGACTTGCGGGCATTGCAAAATGCGCGTGGAGAAGGCACTCAACGCGATTGATGGCGTCAGCGCGCAGGTCGATTTGGAGAGCAAGAGCGCCCAAATAACGCTGGCAACAGAGGTTTCACCAGAAACGCTCGAAAGCGCCGTCAGGGACGCCGGCTACGAGCCGCAAGGGGTTGAGTTCCACTAAGGGCGATTGCGCGCCACGCTTACCGGATGATATACTAGCATCAACAATCATCGAAGGCGAGGCGCAACATGGAAATCAGGAACGAGGTTCAATCCTCACTGGAGGAGCTCACGCGCGTTCGGCGTGCTTTGCACAGGATGCCGGAGGATGCGTATTGCGAGCACGAGACCTCAACGTTCATATACGACTACCTTTTCGCGCTCGCGCCCGACAAGCTCATCAAACTTGCCGGCACGGGCGTGAAAGCGGTTTTTTACGCAAAGGAGCCGCATCGCACAACCGCATTTCGCGCGGATATGGATGCGCTGCCCATTGTGGAGGAAACCGGCCTGTCCTGTGCCTCCCGAAACTCCGGTTTTATGCATGCCTGCGGTCACGACGCGCACATGGCGGCAGCCCTGATTACGGCCTCGCTCGTCGCCAGGCATCGGGGGGAGCTTCGTGAAAACGTGGTTTTCCTCTTCCAACCGGCGGAGGAAGGTGGCGCAGGTGCGGCAAGGATGATCGAGGACGGCGCGCTTGAGGCTCCGCACGTGGATCGAATCTTCGGCCTCCACGTCTACCCCGGCATCCCCGTAGGGAAGATTGCGCTTCGGGCTGGACCGATGATGGCGCGCGCGACGGGGTTCGACATTGCGCTCTTAGGCAAAAGCGCGCACGGAGCGCGGCCGCATCTGGGCAACGATGCCATCGTCGCTGCGGCGCATTTGATTGCGATGCTTGAAACGCTCGTTTCGCGCCGGATAGACCCGATGGAGAACGCGGTGTTAACCATCGGCTCCATAGCGGGCGGCACGCGGCGCAACATCATCTGCAACGAGGTGACACTGCGCTGCACCATGCGCACCTTTACCGACGAGGTATATGAAACGATGATTTCAGGCGTGCGCGGCATGCTCAAGGCCGTGGAAGCGGCCTTCGGGGTCGAAGCGCGGCTCATCTTTGACGGGGAAGATTATTACGCCGTCGTCAACGACGCGCAACTCGCAGCGCAATATGAAGCCGCCGCGGGCGATGCTGTGCTCCCGGCGCAGCGCGCGTGCATTTCGGAGGATTTCAGCTTCTACCAGCGCGAAAGGCCTGGCCTGTTCGTGTTCTTGGGCGTTGGGGAGGAAATTGACCCGCTGCACACGCCGCGCATGTTCTTCGAGGAAAGCGCGCTTTTGCCCGCGATCGAAACCCATTTGCGGCTTGTGAACCTATAAATAACATTAACCCCATATTCCCACTGCCGCCATATTGTTGTCATAAGCAGGCTTTATAAGTATAATGAAATGGCGGCGGAATCATTACGCGCTCCGCCCGGAAATGAGGGACCAAAATTGGAAACGATCATGATAGCTGAAAACGTGCGCATGCCCGTCGTCCCCTTGCGGGGACTGGTTGTGCTGCCCGGCGAGCTTTTGCATTTTGATGCCGGCCGTGCCGAGAGCCGCAAGGCGCTCGCGGCTGCCGTAAACGAGGAAGGGCTGGTCTATATCAGCGCGCAGCGGGATCCGCGCAAAAACGAAGTGACAGGCGAGGATCTCTATGAAACAGGCGTCATCTGTCGCGTGCGGCAGACGCTGACCCTGCCCGGAGACACCGTGCGCGTGCTCGTGCAGGGCATAATCAGGGCTAATGCTGAAGACTATGTAACCGGCGAATACATGACGGCGCGCGTTCATGCCGCGCGCGAGATTCCGGCGGAGGCTGTTGCTGCCGAAGCGCTACGCCGCAGGCTTACCGCAGCGCTTACCGATTACACCAACATCTCCACGCGCATTAGCGCGGACGCGCTCGACACGATCCTTCGCACAGAGGGCGCCGCGCAGTTTGCAGACGCCGTCGCGAACGCGGTGATGACCAAGGCGGAGCAGCGGCAAAACGTGCTCGATCTGCTCGATGTGCAAATGCGCATGAAATACGTGCTCGCAGCCGTCATCGCCGAAACCGAAATCATGCGCATCGACCGCCGCATTCAGCAGGAGGTCAAGCAGAACATCGACAAGAACCAGAAAGAATACTTCCTGCGCGAGCAGATGAAGGTCATTCGGCGGGAGCTTGGCGAGGATGAGGAAAACGAGGCGGATGCGTTTCTCGCCGCCCTTGGGAAGAAAAACATGCCTGAGGATGTGAAAAAAACGCTTGAACGTGAAATCAACCGCTTCCGCGATTTGCCCGGCGGTTCCCACGAGGCGCCGCAGATGCGCAATTACATCGAGTGTATGCTCGATTTACCTTGGACGGAGGAAACCCACGATGATCTCGATTTGGAGCGCGCGCGTAAAATACTCGACGAGGACCATTACGGCCTGGAGAAGGTCAAGCAGCGCATCGTCGAGCACATCGCCGTGGCGCGCCTGACGGGCAAAATCAACGGGCAAATCCTCTGCCTTGTCGGCCCCCCGGGCGTGGGCAAGACCAGCGTTGCCAGCTCCATCGCGCGGGCGCTGGGGCGCAGCTTCGTACGCATGAGCCTGGGAGGCATCCATGACGAGGCGGAAATCCGCGGCCACAGGCGCACTTACATCGGCGCTATGCCGGGGCGCGTCATCGCCGCCATGCGAAAGGCAGGAACGATCAACCCGCTCATCCTTTTCGATGAGATCGATAAACTCACCAGCGACCTTCGCGGCGACCCCGCGGCGGCTATGCTCGAGGTGCTCGACAGCGCGCAGAACTTCGCCTTCCGCGACCATTTCCTCGAGGTGGACTACGATCTTTCCAAGGTTATGTTCGTCACGACTGCCAACTCGCTGGATACGATTCCGCGGCCGCTTTTGGACCGGATGGAGATCATTGAGCTTCCCGGCTATATGGAATACGAAAAGCTCGAGATCGCCAAGCGCCACCTGCTGCCTAAGCAGCTTGACAAGCACGGCATGAAAAAGGGCATGCTCGGCTTCACCGACGAGGCGATGCTCACCCTCATCCGCGGCTATACGCGCGAGGCGGGCGTGCGCCAACTCGAGCGCATGATCGCTGCAGTGTGCCGCAAGGCCGCATGCGAAATCGGCGCGGGCAAGAAACGTGTGCGCGTGACGCCTGCGCGCGCAGAGGAATACCTTGGCATCCCGCGCTACACGCACGAGGCCGCCGAGAAGGAGAACGCCATCGGCATGGTCAACGGCCTTGCCTGGACGAGCGCGGGCGGCGAACTCTTGCAGGTCGAAGCGCAGGTCATCCCCGGCTGCGGTCAGGTGATCCTCACGGGCAAGCTTGGCGAAGTCATGCAGGAGAGCGCGCGCGCCGCTTTGACCTTCATCAAGGCGCATGCGGACACGTACGGCATCGACATCGCGCTGGACCATAGGGATATCCACGTGCATGTGCCTGAGGGCGCCGTGCCCAAGGATGGCCCGAGTGCCGGCATCACGATTATGACCGCGATGGCCAGCGCGCTCACGGGCGCGCCGGTGCGTGCGGGGGTCGCGATGACCGGCGAAATCACACTGCGCGGCCACGTGCTCCCCATCGGTGGCCTTCGCGAAAAGCTGCTTGCGGCCGTTCGCGCGGGCATCACGGAGGTGATCGTCCCCGAGGCGAACCGCAAGGATGTGGGAGAGGTCGATGCGCGTGTGCTCGATGCGCTTCGCATCCGTTTTGTGGATAGCGCCGCCAAGGTGCTGCTCATTGCGCTCGCACCTGCGCCTGAGGCAAAGGAAACGTGCAAAAAAACGCAGGATCATGAAAACGCGTTCGTGCCCGTCGCGCAGGGACCCGTTTCAGGCGCCGTCCAATGAGCGAGTTTTATAAGAGCGTGGGGGCTGGTGCAGACTGGCCGGGCGGCGTGCATATCGCTATGGTCGGCCGCTCGAACGTTGGCAAATCCAGCCTCATCAACTCGCTCTGCGCCAATTATAAGCTTGCCCGGACCTCGTCAAGCCCGGGCAAGACGCGCCTCATCAACTTTTTCGACGTCAACGACGGCGCGTTTTACCTCGTGGACCTGCCGGGTTATGGGTATGCGCAAGCCGCCAAAACGGAACAGGCGCGCTGGGCTACCCTGATCGAGAGCTACCTTTCCTCGGGCGCGGTGACGCATCTCTTCCTTTTAGTGGATATCCGCCACGAGCCCACCGAGGGGGATCGGCAAATGCTGCAATGGATCCTCTACTACGGCGTGCCCTTCACGCTCATCGCAACCAAGAGCGACAAGATCACCAAGTCCAAACGCGCACAGGCCGCGGTTTTTGTCGCCAAGCGCCTGGGCGCGCCGCCGCCGGCGCTCGTGTATTCCGCCGAGAGCGGGGAGGGGAAAGACGAGCTTGTCGCACGCATAGGGGCGGTGGTTGAGGATGCCGCCAACCGCGCTGCGCCCGCACAAAATGGAACCAAATCGGACTTGACATAAGTATATTGCCTACGCATAATAGTGGAGTAAAAAACCAGCCCGGAGGAATCGATTGATGGCTCTGAAAAAGTGCCCGCGGTGCGAACTCAACTATATCCGCGAAGGAGAAAAATACTGCGAGGTATGCAAGCGGGAAATGAAGGGTGAGAGCGAGTCCGAGGAAACGGTCCAGATATGCGTGGAATGCGGCGAGAATTCGGTCGTCAAGGGCAGCGAGCTGTGCGCGATCTGCCTGCGTGAGGCGCGCCGCCAGGAAAAGTTGGCGGAAGTGGCCGAGGAAATCCGCACGCCGGACCAGATCAACATGCCCATGTCGGGCGTGGCGCTCGATGAAATAGAAGTGCCATTGCCTGCGGAGGGCGAAATCCCCGAAAGTGAGCTGGATGAAATCGACAAGGAGCTTGGCGAGGACGACGCCGCCGATGAGGATGAAGATGGCGACGCCGAGGATGAAGCCTGATTGCCCATGAGGGTGTTTTGTATTGGCGACCTCCATCTCCCGGGCAATTCCGATAAACCGATGCACGTGTTCGGCCGCGCGTGGGAAAACCACCCTGCGCGCATTGCTGAGGCTTGGCGCGACACGGTCGGCCAGGAGGACCTCGTGCTCGTTCCCGGCGATGTGAGTTGGGCTATGCGCCTCCCCGATGTGCGGGACGACCTTGCTTTTATCGGCGCGTTGCCGGGCACAAAACTGCTTCTTCGCGGCAATCACGATTATTGGTGGAACTCCGTCACTAAAGTGCGCGCCCTCATGGGTGAGGGCTGTTTTGCGTTGCAGAATGACGCGTTTTTTTTCGGCGATTTTGCCATTGCCGGCTCCCGCGGGTGGACCTGCCCGGGAAGCGTCAACTTCTCGGAGGAGGATCGGGCTATCTACGAACGCGAGGTGATCCGTTTCGGCCTTTCTCTCTCCGCTGCGGGGCGGGAGAAACATCTGCTTGCGATGTTACATTTCCCGCCGTTTAATGAGAAAAGAATGTCATCCGGCTTCACCGAACTCATCGATAACCACGGCGTGGAGACCCTCGTTTATGGCCATCTGCACGACAAGGCCTGCCAGAACGCATTCGAAGGCGTGCGCAACCGCACCCAATACATGCTCTGTTCGGCGGATCATTTAGGCTTCGTCCCGCGGCTCGTCGCCCAAACATAGCCCTAAACAAACCTTTCGGCCCCCTGCGCGTGCAGGGGGCCTTTTGCGATTTTCTGTACCAAAAAACAGGGAAAATGTAAAAAAAGGGGGCAAAAAGATCATAAAAGTGGTGACAAGTGTGGGGAAGTGGTGTATAATAGCACCATACAGCGGGGGATGGGGAGAAAAACCCGTTGGAAGTACATCGGAGGCGGACGCGATGCTGATCAATTCCTATGAGCATTCAGTGGACGCGAAGGGCCGGCTGTTCATTCCGGCCAAGTGGCGCGAGGATCTTGGAAACACCGTGATCGTCACCCGCGGCCTTGCGGGCAAGGGGGATCACAGGTGTCTTTTCGGCATGTCCATGGCCACCTGGGAAGCGTTTGTGGAAAAATTCAAAAGCGTTGCCCTGTCCGATGTTGTAACCCAAAACGCTTTAAGAAAGACCTTTGCGATGGCTTGCGAGTGCGAGTTGGACAAGCAGGGCCGCGTCCTAATCACAGGCGCGCTGCGCGAGCAGGCAGGCATCGAACGGGATGTAACGCTCATCGGCATGGGCAACAGGATCGAGCTTTGGGACAGCGCCCGCTGGCAGGCGATCCTCAACGCCGAGGAGGATATGGACGACGAGGTGCTCGCGCACCTGGCAGGTCTTGGTATATGACAACGTTCCGGCACGTTCCCATCATGCCGGAAGAAACGCTGGCACTGCTCCGCCCGGAGCGGGGCGGCGCGTTTGTGGATGGGACCTTGGGCGGCGGCGGCCATGCTGAGGCGGTGCTTGAACGGCTGCCGGAGGGCAGCGTGCTGTATGGCATCGACCGCGATGGTGAGGCCATCGCCGCGGCAAGCGAACGGCTTCGGCGCTTTGGGGATGGGTTTTGCGCCATCCGCGGCAACTTCTTTCATATGAAAGAATTGCTCGGCGCGCAGGGAGTCGAAGGCGTCGAGGGCATCTTGCTGGATCTTGGCGTTTCGAGCTACCAGCTCGATGCCGCCGAACGTGGCTTCTCCTACAACGCCGACGCGCCTCTTGACATGCGCATGGATGCCGCGGCAAGCCTGAGCGCTTATGATGTGGTCAATGGGTATGACAAGGACGAGCTCTTTCGCATCATTCGCGAATACGGCGAGGAGCGCTACGCGAGGCGCATCGCGGGGGCCATCGTCAAGGCGCGCGCGCAAGGGCCGATCGAGCGCACGGGGGAACTGGCCGAGCTGATTCGAAACGCAATGCCCGCGGCCGCACGACGGGAGGCACAGCACCCGGCCAAGCGTACCTTCCAGGCGATCCGCATCGAGGTCAACGGTGAGCTTGCGGGCCTCAACGAGGCGCTCGTATCCGCACACGATCTGCTGTTGCCGGGCGGCGTGCTCGCGGTCATCACCTTTCACTCCCTCGAGGACCGCATTGCCAAGCACGCGTTTCGCGCGATGGAAAACCCCTGCACCTGCGACCCCCGCGCGCCCATATGCACCTGCGGCAAGGTGCCAACGGCAAGGGTTTTGACCAAAAAGCCAATCATTCCCGGCGCGGCGGAAGTTGAGGATAATCCAAGGGCGCGCAGCGCGAAACTGCGAGCGATCGAAAAATTATAAGCGGACGAATCACACAATAAAACGAAAACCGGAAAGGCGGCATGAGACATGGCGGTTGCGGCGAGCAAAAACAAATACGAGTACGCACCCTCTCGGGTATACTCCTATGCGCGCACCGCGCTCGCCGAAGAGATGCCAGCCTATGAGCCGGAAGCGATCCCTCAACGCGCGCCGCAGGCTGCGCCCAGGAAACCCCAGCAAACGGCGCATCCAAGCGTGCAAACGCGCGTACGCCGCGATGCGACCCCTGCCGCTAAGCGCAAGCAGCGGTTTTTGCCTAAGCTTTTCAGCGTGGCAGCTGTGTTCATTACGGCGGCCATGCTCATATACATTATCGTGCGCTACGCTTCGATCGCTGACCAATGGGGAAATGTAACCGCCATGCAGGCGAACATCGAGGATAGCCGGCGCAGGATCACCCAGCTCGAGGTGCAGCTCGACGAGGCGGCAGACCTTGAGGCGGCGCGGGAAGCCGCGCTGGCGGCGGGCATGAATTATCCCACGGCCGAGCAAATCGTGCGTGTGGACAACGCGAACAGCGGCGGGGAGTGAACGCCGCTTGGGAGGGCAGGCGATGGGAACACCCGGTGTTATCAATAAAAAGAGGTTGCTGGCAGCGCTGGTCATCATCGGTGCGATCTATCTGCTCCTCGTGGGAAGGTTGGCGAGCATACAGCTCTTCCAGAGCAAGGAGCTTGAGCAGAGGGCGGAATCCCAGCAAACCAGAGGAACGACGCTCAGCGCCGCACGCGGCATGATCCTCGATTCAACCGGCGTCGTGCTCGCCCGCAACGGTACTGCCTACAAGGTGGTTCTCTGGCCGCAAAGCATCAGCGCGGACGACCGCAGGCGCGTGGCGACGGAGCTTGCCGAGCTCTTGGACATGGACTATGCGCGGGTTCTCGCCAAAGTGAGCGACACGACCAAGCAGGAAATTATCCTCGCGCGCCAGGTGGAGCGTGAAACGGTGGATGCTATCATCGCCCTCAAGCTCGGCAAAGGCGTGGGCATGGCGATTGATACCAAGCGATATTATACCAACGGAAGGCTGTTTTCACAGCTATTGGGCTTTACCACCGTCGATGGCATCGGCCAGGCCGGCCTCGAGCAGAAGCTCAACGAGTACCTCACGGGCACGAACGGCGAAATGGTCACGGAGACGGACCGCAAGGGCAACCCGCTCGCCTACGGCGTGCAGGAGATCATCGAGGCGACGGATGGGTGCGACGTGGCGCTTACCTCGAACGCCGTGATCCAGGGGATGCTGGAAAAAGCGTGCGCTGAGGCGCTCACGGTCAATAAAGCGCAGGCGGTTCAGGGAATAATAATGAACTGCAAAACGGGCGCGATTCTGGCGCTTACCACGCAGCCCGATCTCGACCCCAACAACCCGCCGCGCGATGACCTGACGCTCCTCAACTCCCTGATGCGCAACCGCATCGCGACGGATGCGTACGAGCCGGGCTCCACGTTCAAGCTCATTACGCTTGCGGCAGCGCTTGACAGCCACACGGTAGGCGAGGGACACGGCTTTTACTGTCCCGGGTATGTTTACATCGGCGGGGACAGGATCCGCTGCTGGAAGAGCGGCGGGCACGGATCCATTTCGCTCGTGCAGGCGGTGGAAAGCTCCTGCAATGTCGCGTTTGTCAACATGGCCGTATCGATGGGCGCGCAGACGCTCTACGATTACATTTACGCCTTTGGCTTTGGCGCCTCAACGGGCAGCGGCATCGCCGGAGAATCCTCAGGCATCGTGATGAACCAAAAGTACGTCAAGGATGCCACACTAGCCCGCATCGGCTTTGGGCAGAGCATCGCGGTCACACCCCTGCAGCTTTGTTCGGCGGTCTGCGCCGAGGTCAACGGCGGAGTGCTCATGCAGCCCTACATTGTGGAGCGCATTACGGCGCAGGACGGCACGGTGGTCCTCGAAAACAAGCCTACGGCCGTGCGAAGGGTCATCAGCGAGGAAACCTCCGCCCTAATCCGCAAGATCGGCGAATCGGTCGTGAAGAACGGCAGCGGCAGAAACGCCGCAATCCCGGGTTACCGCGTGGGTGGCAAGACCGGCACGGCCCAGAAGTACGGCGAGGATGGAAAGATCGCCCAGGGCAAGCTAATCGCCTCGTTCATCGGCTTCGCGCCGGCGAACGATCCGGAGTTCGTGTGCCTGATCCTCGTAGACGAGCCGCAGGTCGGAACGATCTTTGGCAGCACCGTGGCCGCGCCCTTTGTACGCCAGACGTTGGAGGAAACGCTGCGTTACGCGGGGTACCTGCCCGAGGGTGGGGACGAGAGCGTCACCGTGCCGGATCTTTCGGGCATGAGCATCGCCCAGGCGAAGAAGGCGCTAAAGGAGATCGGCCTGGAGGCCACGTTCCAGGGGAGCGATGACCAAGCTGTGGCCGCGCAGGTGCCAAGCGCCGGCAGCATCGTGCTCAAGGGTTCGGACGTACTGCTCTACACGGCTGTGATGGAGCTTGATAGCACAGATGATGGGTACTCGAAGGTCAAAGTGCCCAACCTTGCGAAGATGACGCGATTGGAAGCCCACGATGCGCTCGAGGCGCTGGGATTGAAGATCCGCATCGATCCGCCGGACCAGCAGGGCAAGGCGATTCGGCAATCCCCGGCGGCGGGGACAGAGGTTGATCCGGGCACGGAGGTGCTCGTGGAATTTTCGGATGCACAGATCGGAAACTAGGAAGGAACGAACGATGCAACTGCGCGAACTCGCAAAAGCGACGATGTATGAACGCCTTATAGGGGCGGGCGACACGCCAATCCAAAAAATCGGGTACAACTCGCGCAATACAGCGCCGGGTGAGCTGTTCTGCTGTGTTGTCGGCACCTTTTCCGACGGGCACGATTATGCGGCTCAGGCCGCCGCGGCTGGCGCTGTTGCGCTTGTGGTTGAGCGCGAACTCGATATCGACCTGCCGCAGCTCGTGGTACCCAACACCCGCATCGCTATGGCTGAGATGGCAGCCGCCTTTTACGGCGATCCCTCGAAGGAAATGACGATGGTGGGCGTGACCGGCACCAATGGCAAGACCAGCACCACCTATATGATCAAAGCCATCGCGGAAAGCGCCGGCGCAAAAGTAGGGCTGATCGGCACCATTCGCAACCTCGTGGCCGAGCGCGTGATCGAAACCGAGCGCACCACGCCTGAGAGCGTCGATCTTCAGCGGATTCTGCGCGAAATGAAGGACGAGGGCGTGACCCTAGTCGTGATGGAAGTTTCCTCCCATTCGCTCGATCAGCACAGGGTGCACGGCATCGAGTTCGACATCGGCGTGTTCACCAACCTCACACACGACCATTTGGACTATCATAAGACCGTTGAAAACTACCTCGCAGCGAAAAAGAAGCTATTCGCGCAATCCAAAAGGGCGGTGCTCAATGCAGATGACCCCCATTTTGAAGATATGGCCGAAGGGCTTGCCATTCCTGTGACAACCTTTGGCGTGCGCGAGCAGGCGGACTTTTTCGCGGCCGATATCGATATTGCCCCGCGCGGCGTGCAGTTTGAGCTTAGAGCGGACGGAAAAACGACGCAGCTCAACATCGGTATTCCCGGGCTGTTCAGCGTGTTCAACGCACTCGCGGCGGCAGCTGCGGCAAGCCTAATCGGTTACTCGAACGAAGCTATCAAACGCGGCCTCGAACATATGAAGAGCGTTTCCGGTCGCTTGGAGCCTCTGCCCACATACGGGAGGGAGTTTACCGTGCTGCTCGATTATGCGCACGCGCCGGACGCGCTGGAAAACGTGCTCACGACCATCCGCGGCTTTGCCAAGGCGCGCATCATCACGCTGTTTGGTTGCGGCGGAGACCGGGATCATGCCAAACGTCCGATCATGGGCGAGATCGCAGGGCGGTACTCCGATTTTCTGGTGGTCACCAGCGATAACCCGCGCAGCGAGGACCCGTATTGCATCATCGATTCCATCATGGAGGGCGTGATGAAGTCCGGCTGCGCATATGTGGTGATCGAGGATCGCTACGATGCGATCAAGTTCGCGCTCGAGCACGCGAAAAAAGGAGACATCGTGCTCCTTGCGGGCAAGGGCCACGAGAATTATCAGGAAGTCAGCGGCAGCAAGCGCCACTTCGATGAAAAAGAGATCGTCGCGGAATTGCTGTCCAAGGACGCGCCTTGCCGCAGCGCGAGCGAGGGGGAGGAAGCATGAGAGACGTTGTTTTCGCGATGCTCCTTTCCGCCGCAGTCACGATGGCGCTGGGTCCGGCCGTGATCCCGATGCTGCGCCGCCTCAAGTTCGGGCAGAGTGAACGCAGCGACGGGCCGCAATCCCACCTGTCCAAAGCCGGCACGCCCACGATGGGCGGCATGATGTTCATCGCGGGCATTCTCGTTGGCACGCTCGCCTTCACGCTTTCGGCCACGGAGCTCGTGCTGCCTGCCCTGCTTGTGACGGCCGCCTTCTCGCTGGTCGGCTTTCTCGATGATTTTTTAAAGGTCAAGTACAAGAACACCGTTGGCCTTCGCGCCTATCAAAAGATCATCGCGCAGTTTGCGATCGCCCTAATCATCGCGCTCTACGCATACAGGAGCCCCTTTATCGGGCCGAAACTCTACCTCGCCTTTTTCGATGTGGAGTGGGATATGGGCGTATTCTACATCCCCTTCATCATGTTTGTGGTGATTGCAATTGTCAACGCCGTCAATCTCACGGACGGGCTGGACGGCCTCGCCGCCGGCACGAGCCTGATCGTGTCCATCACACTGTGCGTGATCTATCTGTATATGTCCGCAGCGATGAAGCTACCTCAGGATGCGGGACAAGCCGCGCAAACCCAATACAGCGCGGAGCTTAACTCCATGGCCATCTTTGCCGCAGCACTTGCGGGCGGCTGCATGGGCTTCATTCGCTACAACGCATTCCCCGCCAAGGTATTCATGGGGGATACCGGTTCTCTCGCTTTGGGCGGTGCGCTCTCAGTCCTTGCGATCTTTAGCCGCTCGGTGTTGCTCTTCCCCATCATGGGGGCATGCTTTGTAGCCTCGGCGGCGTCCTCGGTCATTCAGGTGGCGTACTTTAAGATGACCCATGGCAAGCGCGTGTTCAAAATGGCGCCTCTACACCATCATTTTGAACTCAAAGGCTATCCCGAAACGCGCATCGTTACCGCGTATATGATCGTCACCGCTCTCTTATGCTTACTGTGCCTTTTGGCATATGT
>CAYNDC010000023.1:0-11412 GCA_964396085.1 uncultured Clostridium sp.
GCAACGCGCGCCCCTTCGTGGTGTTCGACACGCTGCGCCGCTACCTTGAATACCGCGGCTATCAGGTGATTTTCGCGCAGAACTTCACCGATATCGACGACAAGCTCATCAACCGCGCCAACAGCGAGGGCACCACCGTGCCTGAAATCGCCAAGCGTTTTATACAGGAGTATTATGCCGATGCGGATGCGCTATCCGTAGGCCGGGCGACGGTCAATCCCCGCGCAACCGAGCACATCGGGGAAATCATCACCCTCGTCCAGACTCTCATCGACAAGGGCCACGCCTATGCTGCCGATAACGGGGATGTATACTTCTCCGTTCGCAGCTATCCCTCTTACGGCAAGCTTTCGGGCCAGTCCGTAGAGGATCTCGAGAGCGGCGCGCGCATAGACCCGACCGAGCATAAGCGCGACCCGCTCGATTTCGCGCTGTGGAAGGGCGTCAAGCCCGGCGAGCCGAGCTGGGAGACCCCCTGGGGCAATGGCAGGCCCGGCTGGCACATCGAGTGCTCGGCCATGAGCATGAACATTTTGGGCGAAACCTTCGATATCCACGCCGGCGGGCAGGATTTGGTGTTCCCCCACCACGAGAATGAGATCGCCCAGAGCGAGGCCGCGACCGGCAAGCCCTTTGCGCGCTACTGGATGCACAACGGCTACATCAACATCAACAACGAGAAGATGAGCAAATCCCGCGGCAACTTCTTGCTCGTGCGCGACATCGCCAAGGAGTTTGACCTCGAGGCCGTGCGTCTATTCCTGTTGAGCGCGCAGTACCGCAACCCCGTCAACTTCTCGCGCGAGCTTGTGGAGCAGTCCCAAACGGCGCTTGCCCGCCTGCGTACCGCGCGCGAACGGCTCGACGAGGCAATCGCAAAGCCCGCGTCGGCCGCAACGGAGCAGGACGAAGCCTTCCTGCAAAGCATGCCGGAGTTCCGCGCCCGTTGGGAGGCGGCGATGGACGACGACCTCAACACCGCGGACGCGCTTGGCGTGCTTTTCGATTTGGCGCGCGCCATCAACGCCTTTGTGAGCGAGCCGCGCGGGAGCGAGGCGCTCGCCGCGGCACATGCCCTTTTATCGGATATCTGCGGCGTGATGGGTATTTTGCAGCACGCCAAAGAGGAAGCCTTCCCCCGCGAGGCGCTCGCGCTTCTCGAGGCGCGCAAGACCGCCCGCGCCGAGCGCAACTGGGCGCGTGCGGACGAGATCCGCGAGGAGCTTCGTGCGCTGGGCTACGCCGTAGAGGATGGCAAGGACGGCGCCAAGCTCAAGCCCCTGTAAGGGAAGGCGTAAACATTATTTGAACATTTTGTTCAGGCGGATTATATTTCCACCTGAAATGGTATCATAATCATTACTTTGGAAACGGAGAAGTTTTATGTCATTCCTGAATCACGCAACGCTCCTCATGGATGGTGCCGCGGCCACCGACACGGCTGTTGCCACCGCTGCTTCCTCCAACATGGTCATGGTGATTTTCAAGGCGTTCATTGCAGGATACCTGATCGTGGGCGCCATCCGCGGCAAGGGTCGGCTCATCGATAACGAGTACCCCAAGTGCAAGCCGGAAACCTACCGGCTCGTCATGCGCATCCTGTGCGCGGTGACGGGCATCATCGTGCTGATCAACAGCGGCATCGAGTTTTTGGCCAACTCCAGCTACAGCGCGCTCCTGCCGCTGACGGCGCAGGAGTATGCAAAGCTCGGCACCGTGGTTTGGGCAATCGGCCTCGTGGCTCTTCTCGCGCTCGTGGTCGCCAACATCATGCTGACCGACCGCAAAGCAGCGGAAGCCGCGCGCAAAAAGCAGGAAGCGGAGCGCACCCATTCCACGCCCAACGATCCCCTTCGCGCGGCGTTCGTGTTTGATGAGGAAGAAGTCAACTCGGGCACCTTCCGCAGCAAGCAGGACGCGGATGAGGATGGCCAGAGCCATAGCTGATCCAACGGCGAACGCTTGGCCTATCCATTGTCAAGCGCTGCGAACCCTACGCTTTTTAAAAAACATGCAACAAAGGAAAGGATCATCAAAATGAAGAAAACTACGCGGATTCTGGCATTTGCGCTCGTGCTGTGCATGGCCTTTGCCATTGTGCCCGCCGCCGCGCACGCAGAGAGCGGCTCGCTCTCCTGGGGCTCCGAGAACCCTTCGATCGACACCTCCTCCACAAGCGCCACGCCCAACGCCGTCATGAAGCAAGCGGCCTACTTCCGCACGGGCCCTTCTAAATCCGCCGGCATGGTCGCGGGCATCAGCGAGGTTCCCAAGGGTGCCTCCATCGCCGTCATCGACAACTCCGGCAGCGAATATTGGAAGATCGTTTACCAAAACACCACCGGCTACGTCTTTGCAAAATACGTAAAGCTCACGGGAACCACGACCACGACGACCCCCAGCGGTTCCGGCAGCCTCTCCGGCGGCAGCCTCTCGGGAGGCACGTCCGGCTCGGGCAGCCTTTCGGGCGGCACGTCCGGCTCCGGCAGCCTCTCCGGCGGCGGCCTCTCGAGCGGGGATCTGGGCGGCTCCTCGTCCTCCTCGTCCTCGGCTCTGCCCGGCGTTACGAGCAAAACGTGCAACTTCCGCGTGGGCCCCGCGACCTCGAGCGCGGCGGTTGATGGCTGCAAAACCATCTCCTCCGGCAAGCAGGTGAGCGTGCTCGACAACAGCGGCACCTATTGGAAGGTTACCTACAAGGGTTATACCGGCTGGGTATACGGCCCTTATGTGAAGCTGAGCAGCGGCTCTTCGTCTTCCTCCGGCAGCTCCTCCTCTTCCTCAGGCGGCTCCAGCTCCTCCTCGGGCGGCCTTGCCTACGCATCCTTTAGCGGAACCCTGGGCAGCTCGTCGGACAGGTGGGGAAGCATCCAGATCGACGGCACCAACATCAGCGCCTACATCTACTCGAACGCCATCGATCGCAAGGCGAACTTCTACTACAACGCGTATTCCTCGAGCTACAATTACATCTATGCACTGAGCTACCTCACCAACCCCATCGCGGTCATCTACGGCCACAACATGCGCAAGTCCGGCGTGGGGTTCCACCAGCTGCACCATGTGCAAAACGCTTGGCTTGGCAAATCCAAGTGCGAATACTGCGGCAAGGATTGCTCCGGCGCGCAGACAAGCGTTTTCAACATCAACTACAACGGTTCCTCCTCCTGGCAGCTTGTGGGCTTCTTTGAGGCCTCCAGCTCGACCATCTCCTCCTCCTCCACGCGCAAGTCCATCGAGCTGATGGCCGCCATGCAAAGCTACCGCACGGGGTCGGATAAGCAGGAGTGGATCGACTCTATGATGCGTTACTGCACCTCCTCCTACAACGGCGCGACGCTTGGCTCCATGAGCTCCAACGACAAGGTAATGGTTCTGGTCACCTGCGCGGATAAGAGCGGGGATAGCTACCAGAGGCTCTACATGCTGCTCAAGGCAAACGGTTAAACGAACGGTTTCACGCATAAACGGTCCCCGCGTAATGGCGGGGACCGTTTTTTAATCGGCACGGAGGCGGATGAACCGCGGCGGGCACCCTCCCGCCATTTATTTTGCTTACATGCCCGAGAAAATCCGCACGGGCAAAATGAGGTAATAGAAGCTCTCCCCCTGAACGGGGCGAACCACGCAGGGGCTGATGTTGTTGATCATATCGAGGAAGATCTCCTCTTCATCGAGCACGCGCAGAACATCCGTAAAGTAGCGCGCGTTGAAGGCGATTTCGATATCCGCACCCATGACGCTGGCCTCCACATCCTCCACGCTGCGCCCGATTTCGCTGTTGGCGGTGATGTTGATGATGGAGTTGGCGATCGTGAACTTGATGAGGTTGCTCTTGCTCTCGCGCGCCATGAGCGCGACGCGGTCGATGCCTTCCATCAGTTCCTTGCGGTTGACGCGCACGCGCGTCACATGCGACTCGGGCAATATCTGCTTATACTTGATGAACTCGCCCTCCATCAAACGGGCGGTGATGGCCGTGGGGCCGATTTCCGTCATGATATGCGTGCGCGAGAACACTATGGAAACATCCTCGCCGGCATCCGGCAGCACGCGCGCGATTTCGACCAGCGAGCGGGCGGGGATGATCATGTTGGGCGCTGCGGCGATGGCGGTTTGATTTCCTGTGTTTTGTGCGCCCTCACGCCTGAGTGCAAGGCGATAGCCGTCGAGTGCAACGAGGGTTGCGCCGTTTTCATTGACCTCCATGAGCGCGCCCGTCAAAATGGGCTTGGAATCATCCTGCGCTGCGGCAAAGATGCAGCCGCGCACCATGCGCTTGAGCGCATCCGGCCGGATAGAAACGGTCATCTCCGCCTTGACGCTGCTCATGGTATGGAAATCAGCGCCGTTTTCTCCCTGCAAGGTGGTCTTAAACCGGCCGCTTTCGATGGAGGCGGTGCTTTTCTTCACATCGAATGAAGTCATCTCACCCGTGAGTTTACGGACCATTTCGGCAAAGAGCTTGCCGGGCAGCACGATCTCACCCTCCTGCTCAACTGTGGCAGCGATGACGGTTTCGATTTGGATGCTTAAATCCGAACAGCGCATCAACAGCGTGTTCGCGGCGGCCTTGAGGTAGATGCCCTCGAGGATGTTCACCGTTGTGCGCGCGGGAAGCGCTTTGATGACGGTAGAAATGCCGGCGTTGAGTTCGTTGGTTTCCACAAAAAATCTCATAGTGTCCTCCGCTGAAGTGATGAGTAGTTGTTTCTATGTTTTAGTAGTCGTAATCGTAGTGGTGTGGAAAGGGAGGGAAAGTGCCTCCGGGCCCGGAAAACGCTGGAAAAGCGATGGGGGAATCCCGTGGAAAACGGGTGGGATGAAACTCCATTTAGCAACGTTACCCGCATTGTCCCAAATTCCCACATTTTAGCGTTGTGGATTGGGAGGTGTTACCCACATCTTGCCATATTATAATAAGTATATAACAATCAATTCCGTTTTGCTAACTTGATTCGCTTGGTAAGATCCTCTATTTCTAGGGAAAGCTGTCGATTATCCTTACAATCGTCCTCGATTTTGTTGCACGCATCGATGACTGTTGAATAATGACGCCCGCCAAAGCTGGAACCGATGGAATTAAAGGTCTCCGTCGTGAGTGTTTTGCACAGGTACATGGCAACTTGCCTGGGGTAGGTAATATCCTTGGAGCGGCGGGAGGAAAGCATGGCATCCATATCGACGCCGTAAAAATCCACGACGATCTGCTGGATAAAGCCCGTGGTGATGCGCGTGTTGTCATAGCCGGGGATGATGTCCTTCAAGGCGGCATCTGCGGTGGCGATGTCCAAAGGAAGGCGGGAAAGGCTGGCGTAGGCGACCACGCGCGTAAACGCGCCTTCAAGCTGGCGAATGTTGGAATACACCTTCTCCGCGATGAAGGCGACGACGGACTCGTCCACATCGATATTGTCCATGATGGCGCGGCGCTTGAGAATGGCGCAGCGCGTTTCAAGATCCGGCGGCTGAATATCGGCCACAAGGCCGCCCTCAAAACGCGAAACCAGACGGTCTTCGAGGTTGAAAAGCTCCTTGGGGGGCTTATCCGAGGTGATGATGATTTGCTTGTTCGCGCCGCGCAGGGCATTAAAGGTGTTGTAAAACTCCTCCTGCGTGCGGTCACGCCCGGTGAGGAACTGGATATCGTCGATCATGAGCACGTCCACCGTGCGATATTTGTTGCGGAATTGCACGTTGGTTTTATCCTGAATGGATTGAATGAGATCGTTGGTGAAGGTTTCGCTCGTGATATACACGATGCGCGCCCCCGGGTTGCGCTCGAGCGTGCGATGCCCGATGGCATGCATGAGGTGCGTTTTGCCAAGGCCCACGCCGCCGTAGATGAAAAGCGGGTTGTAAGCGGCGCTTGGATTATCCGCCACGGCTTTGGCGGCTGCGTGCGCGAGGTTGTTGCCGTTGCCCACGACGAAGGATTCAAAATTATATTTGGGATCGAGGTTGAAATCGCTGGAATAGACGGCGCGATCCTCACGCAAGGCGCTGTAGCCGGGTAGATCCGTTTCGTCGATGAATTTGACGGAATAGGAAGAACCGTTCGAGCGGTTGACGCAATCGGTGATAATATCCCGATAGATGTTTTTGAGCGTGCTCTTAGCCGTTGTATCCCTGGCTTGGAGAACGAGCGTATTATCCTCGATGCAAATGGGGGCGATGGGTTCGAGCCATGTGTTATAGCTGATGGGCGTCATTGAGGCGCGCAGTTCGGGAAGGGATTTTTGCCATGCGGACAAGGCAGTTTTCATGAAAGCTCCTCCGAGCACATTCCCCAAGCGCATGCAATGTTGAAAACTTGGGAAGAATGTGGATAATAATGTGGATAATATCATTGTATATGAAAAAAGCCGCCCGGCATCGCCGTTGCGCTCTTCCACAACCTGCGTATATCATAACAAACCGGACGGTTTTTCGCAACACAAACGGCGCGCGGCCCGGATATATTTTTTTATTTTTACAGGCTTGTGGAGGAGGATTCGTCCGTGAACAAGATATGGTATGCGCGCGCTTTGCGGCTTTTTGCTGCGGGATGATTTCCTTGACAGGGGGGAAGAGATTCTTATATAATCATAGACTGATGGATTGCAAGCAAGGGGGAGAGGGAAACAGAACACCTCCCCCCAATATAGAACCGGAAAGAGGTGCAAGAAATGCTTGGTACGTACCAACCCAAAAAAAGGCAGCGCGCGAAGGTGCACGGCTTTCGTCAGCGCATGAAGACCCGCAACGGCCGCAAGGTGCTCGCCCGCAGAAGGCTTAAGGGCCGTAAAACGATCTCCGCGTAATTTTCACGATCCGCCCTCCCGCGCCGGGGGGACGGATGGCCGCGCGCCGCGTGTGAAAAAATCGATCACGGCGGCGCAGCGGCGAAGCGGCGCGCAATGTGCGCATTCCGCACCCGCCCGTATCCGTGCGGGAAAGCGGATGAATGAAAGAAATGTTGAAACGTTCTTTGAATCGTTAAAAGGTGAAACGCTGTTATTCACTCAAGCGGAACAAGGATTTCCGCTACGTATATCGCAAGGGGAACTCCAAGGCGAACCCGATGCTGGTCCTCATCTGGACCAGGTCCCGCACGGCGGGGGTACACGTTGGTTTTTCCGCGAGCAAAAAGCTCGGCAACAGCGTCGTCCGCAATCGCGTCAAACGCCGGTTGAGGGAATCTTTCGGCCCTGTGATACCGCGTGTGAAAGACGGATACAACCTCATCTTCATAGCCAGAGAGCCGGTTGTGGATGCTAAGTTCACCTCCCTGCAGGACGCGGTCAACAATCTCCTTCGCCGCGCCGACTTGCTGAAAAAGGAAGAAACGCAGCCGTGAAGCGCTTCATGCTCTACCTTATCCGCGGCTACCGAGCCTGGATATCGCCGATGCATGCGCCATGTTGTCATTATTCGCCGACCTGCTCGACCTATGCCCTCGAGGCGCTGGAAAAGCACGGCCCGTTCAAAGGCGTATTAATGAGCATATGGCGTGTTTTGCGCTGCAATCCCTTCTCGCGCGGCGGCTACGATCCCGTGCCGGACACCTGGCCTGCGCCGCGGCGAAAAAAATCTTACAACAACTGAAGAAAGAGAGAAACAACGGTGCAAGGGAAGATATTAAACAACCTGTTTCTTGAAATGATGCGATGGGTCTACAGCCTTACGGAGAAGCTTTCGGCGAACGATTTCGGGAGCGTCGTGCTCACGATTGTGCTGTGTACGCTGTTCCTGCGCGCGCTGACGATTTTTTCGGACATTAAAACCAGGAAGTCCTCCATGCAAATGGCGGCCATCCAGCCGGAGCTGCAAAAAATCCAAAAGAAGTACGCAAGCGACCCCAAACGCGCGCAGGTCGAGCAAAACAAGCTCATGAAGGAGCGCGGCGTGAGCATGTGGGGAAGCTGCCTGCCCATGCTCATCACCATGCCGCTGTTTTTCGGCTTCTTCGCGGCGTTCCGCTATTGGGGCTACGAAATGACGCTGCGCCTGCTGGTTGACGAAAACGCGGAGGGGCTCTTCCGTTCGTTCCATTTTTTGTGGATTAACAACATCTGGCAGCCGGACAACGGCATGATGCCCGTCGTGGCGGACGGCGCGTCCTTCCTCGCTACGGCGGACCTTTCCAAGCTGCTCTATTTGCATAACACGCCCGGCGTTTGGGAGAAACTCGTGGATATGGGCATCGCTCTCAAATCCGTCGCAGGCGGCGTGGAGAGCTACCGCATCATCAACACCGAGGCATCCGCGGCCGCCTACAACGCCGCGATGCAAGTCTTTAAGGATATGTACAGCGGGCATGCCAACGGCTGGTTCCTCATGGCGGTACTCGCGGGCGGCTCGAACTTTTTTTCCGCCTGGCTGATGCAGAAAAACCAGCCCCAGAGCGCGGCAAACGATCAGGCGGCCATGTCCAGCAAATGGATGAACTACCTTTTCCCGGTGATGTCGTTCGTGATGTGCCTGTCCAACAACGCCGCGTTCGCCATCTACTGGACGTTTAGCAGCGTTTTAATGATTTTGATCAACATTGTGCTCAACAAAAAATATCCGCGTGTCGCGAGCGTGCAGGAGGTCACAAAGAAATGAGAACACTTGAAGCAACGGGCAAAACCATAGACGAGGCGATATTCCACGGCTTGCACGA
This sequence comes from uncultured Clostridium sp., assembly GCA_964396085.1. Lineage (GTDB taxonomy): Bacteria > Bacillota > Clostridia > Christensenellales > CAG-138 > Phil1. The sequence goes on from CAYNDC010000023.1 coordinate 8,648, forward strand.
GCTGGACCTTTCCATAGACGAAGTTGAAATCGACATCGTGCAGCACGAGTCTAAGGGCGTGCTGGGCATCGGCGCAAAACCGGCGATCGTTCGCCTGATCGAACGGGAACCGGAGCAGATCGTCATCCCTGAGTATCTCACCGACGCCGAGCGCATGCGTTCGGGCGAGCGCAGCGGCCCCCGGCAGGAGCGCGGACCCCGCAGGGACGAGCGCGGCCCTCGCAGGGATGAGCGCGGACCCCGGCAGGAGAGAGGACCCCGTCCCGAGGGAGCACGGCAGCAGCCGCGGCCCGAGGGAGCGCGTCCCCCGCGTGAGGGTGCTGTGCAGGAGCGCCGCAGAGACGAACACAGCCACAAGGAGGATTATGCCCCCGTTGCCCCCAAAGAGCAGATCGCCTATTCCGCCGAGGCCGCGCAGGGCAACGAGGCTGCGGATTTCCTCGCAGGCATGCTCCGGTTGATGGGCGTTGAGGCGCAGGTGCTGGCCAATGTTTCCGAAGAGGGTATCAAGCTTCGCATCGACAGCGCTTCGATGGGCATCCTCATCGGCCACAGGGGCGAAACGCTCGACGCCATCCAATACCTTTGCTCCCTGCATGTGAACCGCGCGCGCAAGGAGACCGGCTACACGCGCGTGAGCATCGACACCGAAGGCTATCGGGGTAAGCGTGAAGAGACGCTCACACGCCTCGCGCGCAAAGTCGCCTCGCAGGTGCGCAGCACTGGCCGCCCCCGCACGCTCGAGCCCATGAACCCTTACGAGAGGCGCGTGCTGCACGCAACCCTCCAGAGCCACCCCTATGTCACCACCTACAGCGAGGGCGAAGAACCCAACCGTTGCGTGGTCGTGGCGCCTAAGGGGAAGGAAAAGGACAGGGGATAGTTCAATACTGACCCTTGATCGCTGCCGTTCATGCAGCGCACAAGCGGCCTTCGCATGAAGATGCGGGGCCGTTTTTCGTTGTGCTCAAAAAGAGGGAAGCAGCAAAGTGCTCAAACGTTTTCCCGACATGTTCCACATGAAACATTGTAGCGCGCTTTCTCATGGGTCCTTAGGGCCTGTGGCCCTAAGCGGAGGATTGGAGGCGGAGCCTCCAACGTTCTCCCACCCCGCATGTTCCACATGAAACAATGCATTGTCATCATTTGCCGTTTCAAGTATAATGACACGGAAGCATGTCTTTTTCGGCCGCGATGGAGACGCTCATCGTACTTGCGCAAGAACAAAGCGTGCGCACCATCGAGCTTGGCGTCTATGCCCACAATACACGGGCGCAGGCGCTGTACCAAAGGTTTGGCTTTGAGGAGGTCGGCAGGCATAAAGGCCGCTTCTTCGTAAACGGAAGGTATGACGACGAGATCATGATGGATCTCTATCTCTGATACGGAGGATAACCATGGCAAGAGTGATAGCCATCGCCAACCAAAAGGGAGGCGTGGGCAAAACCACGACGAGCGTGAACCTTGCCGCGTGCATCGCGGCCAAGGGCAAGAAGGTACTTTGCGTGGATATCGACCCGCAGGGCAACGCGACCTCGGGGGTAGGCGTGGACAAGAACGAGCCCGAATACAGCGTGTACGATGTGCTCATCAACGGCGTGCCGGCACGGGATGCGATCGTGGGAACGGTGGCGGAAAATCTTGAGCTGCTCTCCTCGCGCAAGGAGCTTTCCGGTGCGGAGGTGGAGCTTGTCAATGCCCTCGCGCGCGAGACCGTGCTGCGGCGCGCGCTCGCACCCATTCGGGATGAATATGATTTTATCCTCATCGACTGCCCGCCCTCGCTCGGGCTTTTGACGGTGAACGCGCTCACGGCGGCGGACAGCGTGCTGGTGCCGATACAGTGCGAATACTACGCGCTGGAAGGCCTTTCGGATTTGATGAACACCGTGAAGCTCGTGCGCGCGCACCTCAATGCGGCGCTCGATGTGGAAGGCGTGGTGCTCACGATGTTCGACGCGCGCACGAACCTCTCCGAGCAGGTGGTGGTGGAGGTTAAGAAGTTTTTTAAGAACAAGGTATATCACACGATCATCCCGCGCTCGGTCCGCTTGGGCGAGGCGCCCAGTTTCGGCCTGCCCATCAACCAGTACGACCCGCGCGGCGTCGGCGCGAAGGCCTATGAAGCGCTGGCGGAGGAAGTGATCGCCAACGATGGAGGACGGGCATAATGGCGGCAAACAGGAAGGGACTGGGCAGGGGGCTGGATGCCCTTTTGGGAGATTACACAAACGCCCCGGCAGAGGGCGTGATGCAGGCGGATATTTATCTGATCGATACGAACAGCGAGCAGCCGCGCAAGAACTTTGACGAAGAGCGCTTGCAGGAGCTTGCCGCGAGCATTCAGCGGCACGGCGTGGTGCAGCCCATCATCGTGCGCAAAGCGGGCGAGCGTTACAGCATCGTCGCCGGGGAGAGGCGCTATCGGGCGGCACGGCTTGCGGGCCTTGCGCGCGTCCCGGTCATCGTGAAGGAGTTTGACGAGGCTGAGGTGCACGAGGTGGCACTCGTGGAAAACCTGCAGCGCGAGAACCTCAACCCCATGGAAGAAGCGGCGGCCATCCGCTTTTTGATGCAGCAGCACGACCTCACGCAGGAGGAGGTGTCTTTGCGCCTGGGCAAATCCCGCCCGGTCATCGCGAATTCGCTGCGGCTGCTGAACCTGCCCGCGGATGTGCAGCGGCTCGTGCGGGAGGGGGAGCTCTCCTCCGGCCACGCGCGCGCGGTCGCCGGCATCAAGGATGAGGCGAAGCTGCGCTGCCTTG
>CAYNDC010000024.1:0-11281 GCA_964396085.1 uncultured Clostridium sp.
CTCCTTCGCCTCCCGAAGGGCGAAGAGGGTATCGATCGTCTCCCCGCTCTGGCTAATGATGATCACGAGCGTTTCCGGACCGATCATCGGTTCGTCGTAGCGGAACTCCGAGGCGAGAGCGACCGCGACGGGTATGTGCGCCATGCGTTCGAGGGCGTAGCGCGCAACCATGCCAACGTGATACGAGGAGCCGCAAGCCACGATTAAGATGCGCTCGATGGAAAGGAGCACATCGTCCCTGAGGTGGCGAAGGCCAAGCTCGATGAAGCCGTGCGCATTGACGCGCGGCGCGACTGTCCGGCGCACGGCATCGGCCTGTTCCATGATTTCCTTAATCATGAAGTGCGCGTAACCGCCCTTTTCGGCGCTCGCGGCATCCCAGGTGACGTTGATGATTTCGGGCACATGCTCCTTGCCAAAATGATCGTAGATCGTGACGCCCTCGCGCCGCACCACCGCCATCTCCAGCTCGCCCAGGCGGATCACGCGGCGCGTGTGCGAAAGAAGGGCGGGAATGTCCGAGGCAATGAAGTTCTCCCCCTCGCCAAGGCCGATGATCAGGGGACTATCCTTTTTCAGCGCGATGAACAGGTTTGGCTGATCCGCAAAGACGATGCCAAGAGCGAACGAGCCGCGCAACTGCTCGGCCGCGCGGCGCACGGCGTGAACCGGGTCGTTTTCATAATAATGGTCGATCAGCTGCACGACGACTTCGCTGTCCGTATCCGAAACGAAGGTGTACCCCTGCCCGGCGAGGTATTGGCGAAGCTCCGCGTAATTCTCCACAATGCCGTTGTGCACGAGCGCCACGCGGCCGGAGCGCGAGGGGTGCGGGTGGGAGTTGACCTCGTTGGGCGCGCCGTGGGTGGCCCAGCGCGTGTGGCCGATGCGAAGCGTGCCGGGGAGGGTTGCGCCGTTTTCCGTTTTCTTCGCGAGCACGCTCAGGCGGCCCTGCGCTTTTTCGATGATGATCCGCCCGCCCGCCGCGTCGATGACGGCGAGACCCGCCGAATCATACCCGCGGTATTCGAGCTTTTCCATGCCTTTGAGCAAAATGGGGGCAGCCTGCCGGCCGCCGATATAACCGACGATTCCGCACATATTGCGCTCCTTTGAGGGGGATTTAGCTAAATCTGATGAATATTATAAATCATCCCGGCGGTATATGACACTGTCGGGATGATTTGTTAAAAAATGTTTACCGTTGGCAAGGCGGGGATCTGCGGCCTACGCCTTCCCCAGGCGCTTGTTCATGGTTTTTTCCACGGCGTTGATGATGTTCTCATACCCCGTGCAGCGGCAAAGATGGCCCGCCAGCTCGTGGCGCAGTTCATCGCGCGTGTATTCCTTGCCACTCTCTAAAAGCTCCCACGCGGTGAGGATGAAGCCCGGCGTGCAGAACCCGCACTGGACGGCCGCCTCGTCGATGAAGGCCTGTTGGATATCCGAAAGCTCGCCGCCCGGCCCCATGAGGCCCTCGAGCGTGGTGATGTTCTTCCCCTGTGCCCATACGGCGAGGTAGATGCAGGAGTTGAAGCATTCCCCGTCGATGATGACGTTGCACGCCCCGCACTCGCCCACCTCGCAGCCCTTTTTCACAGAGGTCATGCGGTAGTCGTTGCGCAGCATATCCGTAAGGGATGCGCGCACGTCGACCATGGCCTCGCTCCGCTTCCCGTTGATGGTGCATGTAACAAGCTGCATCTGCGGCATCAGATTTCACCTCCCGAACATTCAATGGCATTGGTGAGCGCGCGGCGGGCAAGCTCCTCCACGAGGTGGAGGCGGAACTCCCGCGTTGCGCGCCAGCTCGTCCTGGGGTTGACGTCCTCCAGGGTTGCCTTGGCAAACGCCTCAACCGTCTCCACTGAGATGGGCATGCCCTTGGCCGCCCTCTCCGCCGCGACCGCGCGCATGGGAACCGGCCCCGCCACGCCGTAGGCGATGCGCACATCCTCGAGGGTCTTTTTATCCGCCGAAAGCTTGGCGTTGACCGAACAGGCGAGGGTTGCGATATCCATGGCGTTTCGCATGGCGTATTTGATGTAGTGGCCGTAATAGCCCGCGTAGCTTTCCTTTTTGATGAGGATGGCCGTTAGGATTTCCGCCGGGCGCAGCGCTACCTTGCCCGCGCTGATGTACCATTCCCCGATGGGGAGCCGGCGCACCCCCTCCGGCCCCGTGAGCTCTACGATCGCGTCGTAGGCAACGAGGGTAGAGGCGGAATCGGCGCTGGTGACGCCGTTGCAGATGTTGCCGCCGATGGTGCCGATGTTTCGTACCTGCGGCCCGCCGACCATGGCGACGGCCTCGGCGAGCACCTTGATGCGCTCGTTCACGATGGGGTCGCGCGAAACGTGGGAGAAGCTCGTGAGCGGCAGAATGTGAATGGTTTCATCCGCGTCAAGCCAAACGCCGCGCAACTCGTCCAACCCCTGGATGCTCACAAGCTCCGCGCCGGCAAGCTTGCCTTCGCGCAGTTTGATCAGCACGTCGCTGCCGCCTGCGATCAGCACCGCTGCGGGGTGCTCCTCAAGCAGGCGAACGGCGTCCGGGACGTTCTTTGCCTCATAGAGCGCTTTGATGTCGTACATAGCGTTCCCTCCTTAAACCAGGCCTTCTTCGCGGAAACGCGCGAAGAGCCTGTGCGGGTTCATGGGTGCGGCGTCGATGGCGACGCCCGTCGCCTGCAAAATGGCGTTGCGCAGCGCCGCCGCAGGACTTGTGGCGGGCGGCTCGCCAAGGGCTTTGGTGCCATAGGCGCTCGTCGGCTCGTAGTTCTCCACAAACTGCGCCTCGAGGTGCGGGTGGTCCAGGGTTGTGGAGAGCTTGTAATCGAGCAGGTTGTCGTTGAGCGGCTTGCCCGTTTTGGCGTCGTAGAGAAGCTGTTCGGACAGGCCGTAGCCGATGGACATGCTCATGCCCCCGTGCACCTGCGCCTCCGCGAGCTGCGGGTTGATGAGCTTGCCGCAATCGTGCACGTTGATGATGTTGAGGATCTTCACGCGGCAAAGCGGAATGTCAACCTCCACCTCGGCGAAGCTGCAGCCAAAGGAATAGGCGTTGGTCTTAATTTGGTAGGTGCTCTCGGCCGTCATGTGCTCGCTGCGCTCGAGCGAGTACAGCGCCTCGGTTGCGAGATCCTTGAGGGAGAGGAGTACCCGGTTGTTGTTGGTGTTGATGATTTTCGCGTCGATGAGATCGAGCGAGCTTACGGGGATGCGCGTAAGATGATGCGCGTAATCGAGGATGCGCGCGCGAAGCATCAGCGCAGTTTGCTTGATGGAGAAGCCCGCCACATAGGTCTGCCGCGAGGCGTACGCGCCCGTGCCGAATGGCGTAATGTCCGTATCCTGCGCGCTGATCACATGCACGTTCTCAAAGGGGATGCTAAGCGTTTCGCTGGCCATCTGCGCGAAAGCCGTATCCGCGCCCTGGCCGATCTCCGTCTCCGCAAGCTGAAGCTGGATGGAGCCATCCTGGTTGAGCACCATCCGGCAGGAGGAACTTTCGAGCGAAATGGGCCACACGCCCGTGTTGTACCAGAAGATCGCCATGCCGACACCCCGGCGCACGGGGCCAGACTGGTTGGCGTACTCCTTGCGCTTTTTCTCGTAGTCGATCCAGGCCATGCCCTTGTCTATGCACTGGTTGAAGCTGTCGAAATAGTTTTCATTCTTGGAGAACGAGTCGTAGTAGCCGACCTCCATCATGTTCATTCGGCGAAGCGCCACGGGGTCCATGCCCAGCGCCTTGGCGATATCGTCCACATGGCTTTCCAACGCAAAGGTCACCTGCGGGATGCCGTAGGCACGCATGGCGCCGGAGGCGGCGGTGTTGGTGTAAATGGTATACGCGTCGCCCTTGCAGGCCCCGCGGTAGCGGTAGAGCTGGCGGTATGCGCCCGCGCCTTTGGCGACGATGCCGTGGCCGTGGCTCGCGTACGCGCCCTGGTTGGAAAACGCCTCGAGCCTGCCTGCGACGAAGGTGCCGTCCGGCCGCACATGGGTGGTGATGTGGAAGCGGATGGCGTGGCGCACGCGCGTGCAGGCGAAGGTTTCCTCGCGCGTCATGTCGTATTTCACAAGGCGGCCGCCCACCTTCGTGGAAAGGTACGCGCACAGCGGCTCGTAGAGCGCGTCCTGCTTGTTGCCAAAGCCGCCGCCGATGTAGGGCTTGACGATCCTGACCTTCCCCCACTCGATGCCCAGCGCCTGCCCCACCACGCGCCGCACGATGTGCGGAATCTGCGTGGACGAGACGACGTTGATCTTGCTCGCCTCTTCCCATGCGTAGCAGACGTGGTTCTCGATGTGGCAGTGCTGGACGGTGGGCGTGTCATACCATTTGTCAAAAACGAGCAGCCCGGGCTCTTTGATGGTCTCCGCGTAGTTTCCGTCCTCATAACCCGTGTGGGCGAGGGTATTGTTGGGAAACGCCTCATGGAGCTGCGGCGCGCCGTCTTTCATCGCTTCGATTTGATCGAGCACGAAGGGATATTCCTCATATTCCACCTTGATGGCGCGCACGGCCTGTGCGGCCGAGACCTCATCCTGCGCGATTACGGCGGCGACATCGTCCCCATAATAGCGCACGTGGCGGTTGAGGAGCATCCTGTCGGCAATATCCTGGTGGTGCACATCCGTGCTCCACGGATGCCCTGCCGTGGGGAAAGGACGATCGGGCACATCAAAGCAGGTGACGATTTTAACAACCCCCGGCACTTTCTCTGCCTCAGAGGTGTCGATGCTTTTGACCAGCCCGTGGGCGATCGTCGAGCGCAGGACCTTGACGATCAGCGCGCTGCGATCTGCCAAATCATCCGTGTACTTTGCGCGTCCGGTAACCTTATCAAAGGCGTCCACGCGCTTTTCGCTTACTCCAACGGCCATATGGTTCCTCCTTTATGTTGGCCATCGCCGCCCCGCGGCGATAAGAATCGCATCGATATCAGGTTTACCCAAAGGTTCGTTTAATATTGAATGAACTGCGCCCGGATCACATCGAACAGGCCCTCGTCTGTCAGGCGCACCTCGGGGATGACGGGCAGCGCAAGGAACGAAAGCGCGATGAGGGGATCCGCATCCTGCTTTGCGCCAAGCGAGTGCGCGGCATCGAGCAGCGCGCGCTGAATTTCGAGCACGGAGTCGACCGGCGCGTCGCTCATCAGCCCCGCAATGGGCAGCGGCAGCCTTGCCAGCACCACCCCGCGGCTCACCACGCAGTAGCCGCCGCCGCATTCGCGCAGGCTCTCAAGGGCCGTTAGCATATCCCGGTCGTTGTCGCCGGCGACGACGAGGTTATGGCTGTCGTGCGCCACCGTGGAGGCCAGCGCCCCGTTTTGAATGCCAAGCCCCTCCAAAATGCCAAGCGCCATGCTGCCCGTCGCATGATGGCGCTCGATGACGGCGAGCTTGTTAAACCCATCGCGGGCAACGAAGAAGCCGTTTCCATCCCGCGGGACCTTTTTCTCAACCAGCTTGGTCATCAGCTGGCGTTCCACCATCGAGATGACGGGAGCCACCTCGGAGCAGGCGAGCGCGAGGTCTTTTTCGCGAACGGGGGCGATGTGCACACTGTCGAACACCTGCGGCGGCAAAAGGGGTACGGGCAAAACGGCGTTGCTTTCGTAGGGCCGCCCAAAGCGCGTGAACACTTGCTTGACGCGGAAGCTCTTCAAATCCTCAAAGAGCACCATATCCGCCTTGTAGCCCGGGGCGATCGCGCCGAGGTTTCTTAGGTTGTAGGCGCGCGCGGTGTTCCATGTGGCCATCTTCACGGCCTCCACCGGCGAGATGCCCGCTTCCACGGCAACCCTTGCGTTGCAGTTGATGTGACCCTCGCGGCGGATATCCTCAATATGCTTATCGTCCGTGCAGAACAGGAGGTTTTCGGTGGGAAGGTTCTCGCGGACAATGCGGCGCAAAATCTCCTCCATCCCGTTGGCGGCGGAGCCGATGCGGATCATCACGCGCATGCCGCTTCGCAGCTTTTCGAGGATTTCATCATAGTCGGAGCATTCATGGTCGCTCGAGGGGCCCGCAATGCGGTAGGCGTTGAGCGCCCGACCCGTGATCAACGGGGCATGCCCGTCGATGGGGCGCCCGTCGAACAGGCGCAGTTTATCGAGCATTTCCTGCTCGGTGTTGACGACGCTGACATAGTCCATCACCTCGCCAAGGCCGAGCATGCGGCTCTTATGCATAAAGGCTTCCATATCCTCAGCCACGAGCTTTGCCCCGCTGTGCTCGAAGGGCGTTGCCGGCACGCAGGAGGGCATCATGAACAGCACCCGCAGGGGCAGATCATCCGTGAGCTTATACATGGCGCGAATGCCCGGCACGCCGGAAACGTTGGCGATCTCGTGCGGGTCTGCTATGATGGTGGTCGTGCCAAGCGGCATGATGACCTTCATGAAGCTCGCGGGCGTGACCATCGAGCTTTCAATATGCACATGCGCATCGATAAAGCCGGGCGTCAGGTAGGCGCCTTGCGCATCGTATTCATTCTCACAATGAAACTCGCCCACGCCGATGATCACGTCGTTGTAGAGTGCGACATCTGCCCGGATGATCTCATTGGTAAACACGTTGACCACGTTGGCGTTTTTGATGACAAAGGTCGCTTTGCCTTCATACGCCGCGCGGATGAGTTCCTTTTGCCGCATTGGCCTCCCGCTTTCTAAAAATATTTTTGATGATATAAATTTATTTTATGTAGTATATCACATTGTCCCTTACTTTAGGAAGAGTTGCCTCGTGAATTTTTATGGGTGCGCTCACTCGACGAAGCGCACTTTGGCTTCCTCATAAAAGCCGCGCATCGGGGGCTGCTCATCCGGCACGCCCAGGGTAATGAGCGCAAAGGGCGTGCTCGTAATTTGGAACTCTTCGCGCAGCATAGCCATCAACTGCTCGCGCGGGTATACGCCGCACCAGCAGGTGCCGTAGCCAAGCGCTGCCGCCTGGAGCAGAAGGTTCTCCACCGCCGCGCCGCAATCCTGCGGATAAAAGCCCTCGGCCACGCAACGCTGCGCCTCCGGCAGCGCGCACGCGATGATGACCACGGGGCTTTGGGCGGCGTGTTTGGCGTAGGGATGGTGCGCGGCGATGAACGCGCGCGCTTGTTGGTTTGTGATGACGACGAATTCCCATGGCCTTGTGTTGCAGGCGCTGGGCGCAAGCATCGCGGCCTCGAGGATTGTATGAATGTGCTCTTTGGGAACCGGATCGCTCTTATATTTGCGCACGCTGTGGCGCGCGCGCAGGGTTTCTTCAAAGGTCATGGCTGCGCCTCCTTTTTGTTGCTTATTATACCACACGCCGTCTATGAAAAAGAAAGCCCGCCGAATCGGTCCTCGCCGAAATCCGCGGGCTTTTTGCGCGTATATGCCTTTTTGTCGGGAACCTGCCTGGTTACAGGGTTCAAGCCCTCCCAGGTGGCGCGCTGCTTCTCATCGAGCGCGCGCTTGGCTTTCTTGGAAAGTTTTTCGCGTGGAATGAATTTCATCTCATCCCCTCCCTTCGTAGGCGCATTATATCCAAACGCCGCGCAGAATGCAAGGCGCTACCCCCCGTTTTTGCTGTTTTCCTCGTTTTCTCGCGGAAGTTTTTTAAAATAGCGAACGCTCATGGGCAGCGCGATGGCGAAGGTCAGCGCATCCGCAAACGCCTGCGCCGTCTGCACGCCAAAAAGGCCGAACGCGCGCGCGAGGATGAGGATAAGCGGCAAAAAGCAGATCCCCTGCCGGCAGGCGGAAAGGAATGCGGCGGCGCCCGCGCGCCCCACGGACTGGAAGGTCATGTTGATGACGACCGCCACGGGCACGAGCGGCATCGCCAGGCACTGCGCCCGAAGGGCGCGAACGCCCACCTCGGTTACAACGGGATCGTCGCGGATAAACAGGCGCATGAGCTGTGGCGCGAAAAGGAAAGCGGCAAGCGCCAACAGCGTCATGACCCCCACGCCGATGAGGAGCGTGAAGCGATATCCCTGGCGCACGCGCGCGTAGAGCTTCGCGCCGAAGTTATAGCCGCACACGGGTTGGTAGCCCTGGCCGATGCCCAGCGACACGCTGAAGATGAGCAGAAACAGCTTCGCCACGATGCTCATCGCGGCAACGACCGCATCCCCATAGCTGCGCGCGTTGAGGTTGAGCACAGCCGTTGCCGCGCTCGCTAGCCCCTGGCGCAAAAAGGCAGGCGCGCCCATGCGAAGGATTTCCCAATAAGCGCGCGCCGTGCGCGGCACGCTTTTAATTGAAAGAGCCACCGCAGTTTTTTTGCGTACATATGCAAAAAGCAGCAGCGCGAAACTCACGCCCTGCCCGATGGCGGTCGCGATCGCGTTGCCTGCCGTTCCCCATCCAAGGACGAATATAAACAGCGGGTCAAGCGCCACGTTGACGATGCTGCCCGCGACGATGCCGACCATCGCCCGCTTGGTTTTGCCCTCCGCGCGCAGCGTGTTGTTGAGAACGAATGCGCCTGCCGTCAGCGGGGCCGCCAGCAGGATGTAGCGCGCATAATCGCGCGCGTGGGGGAGCATGGTGGGCGTTGCGCCAAGCAGCGACAAGACCGGCCCGAGGAACGCAAGCCCTAATGCTGCCACGAGCACGCCCAGCAGCAGCGCGAGCAGCAGTGCGCCGGATGCCGCTTGGTCGGCTTGCCGGGCAGCGCCCTCGCCCAAGCGCCGGGAGATGATGCTCCCCGCGCCCTGCCCCACGGCGAAGCCCGCCGCCTGGATCAGAACCATGACGGGAAAAACGATCCCCACCGCCCCTGTGGCGCTCGAACCCAGCTTGGAAACGAAGAAGGTATCCGTCATGTTATAGAGCGCGCTCACGAGCATGCTCGCCACCGCGGGCAACGCCAGAGAAACGATAAGCCCCGGAATCGGGGCTTTCGTCATGCGTTCAAACTGCGCTTGTTGTTTTTCTTGCGTTTGATCCGTGCCTTGCGTTTGCTCCATAAGGGGAGTTTACGCCAAAAGGCTTTTTAATAAACCGTCCGCACTGTTTAAGAGTCCCTCAAGCAAGCGCTCGAGCCGCACGGCGTCCGTTTCGTTCGCGCCGGCGTAGAGCTTGAGCTTGGGCTCCGTTCCCGACGGCCGCACGCAAATCCACGCGCCGCCCTTCAAAAAATAGCGAAGCAGGTTCTGCCCCTCGGGGAGAAAATCCTCTGTGCGCTCGACGGGCAAATCCCCAAACGCCGTTGGCGGGTTTTGGCGAAGCCCTGCCATCGCCCCGGCGATGCGCGCAAGGCCCTCCTTGCCCGCGAGGGTATAAGAGGCCACGCGCTCGTCAAAATATCCGTAGAGCTGCGCCATTTCCTGCAATACGTCATTGAGGGTTTTGCCCTGTTCCCGATAATAGGCGCACGCCTCGGCCGCAAGCATCGCGGCGCAAACGGCATCCTTATCGCGGGAGAAACCGCCCGCGAGAAAACCATAGCTCTCCTCAAAGCCAAACAGGAAGGTGCCCTTGCCCGTGCGCTCGCTCTGGTCTATCTTTTCCGAAATGAAGCGGAAGCCTGTTGGCACATCGTAGCAGTCCACCCCGAAGGCCGTGCAGATCGCCTCGGCCATGCGCGTGCTCACAAGGGATTTCACCACGAAGCCGTCCGCGGGGAGCGTCCCCTTCGCCCGCATGGAAGAGAGCAGGTAGTGCAGGAGCAGGCAGCCGATCCGGTTGCCCGTGAGCACGGAAAACGCCCCGTCCTGTTTGCGCACGGCGATGCCCAAGCGGTCCGCGTCCGGGTCGGTGGCGAGCAGAACGTCCGCGCCGACCTCATCGGCAAGCGCGCGGGCTAAATCGAACGCGCCGGGGTCCTCAGGGTTGGGGGCCTTGACGGTGGGAAAGCGGGGATCCGGCGCAGCCTGCTCCGGTACGACGGAGATGTTTTCAACCCCCACGCGCTTGAGCAAACTCGTCACCGGCAACAGGCCGGAGCCGTGCAGCGGCGTGTAGACGAGCCTGAGGTCCGCCCCTTTTTCGCGCAGCAGCTCAGGCCACGAAAGCAGGGATGCCGTAGCGGCGTAATACGCCTCGTCCACATCCGGGCCGATCGTTTCGAGCAGCCCTGCGCGGCGCGCAGCGTCCTGCTCCATGACGGCGACGTCGAAGTAATCAACGCTCTTCATGCGCCGGTAGATCTCGGCGGCCTGCTCGGGTCCCACCTGGCCGCCGTGTTCCCAATAGACCTTATAGCCGTTGTATTCGGGGGGATTGTGGCTCGCCGTCACCACGATGCCCGCGATGCAGTGCAGGTGCCGTAGCGCAAAGGAGAGCATGGGCACGGGGCGAAGGCTCGGGAACAGATGCGCACGCACGCCGTATGCCGCGAGCGTCGTTGCCGCCTCAAGCGCGAACTGGGCGGACATCTCGCGCGAGTCGTAGCCGATGGCGACGCCGCGCGCAGCCCCGCCTTCAAAGGTGCGAATATAATCCGCGAGGCCCGCCGTTGCGCGCCGGACAACCGGAAGATTCATGCGGTTGGTGCCCGCGCCTAAAATGCCGCGTAGGCCAGCAGTGCCAAAGTCCAGCTCGGTATAAAAGCGCTCCTCGATCTGTTCCGCGGGGAGAGCCGTCAGCTCCTCCCGGAGCGTTTCGCCCGGTGCAAGATGCCCGAGCCAGCGCGCATATTCCGCTTGGGCGGCGGTCAATGTGGGAAATGGGGCCATGTCAATCCTCCTTCTTTGCGGGGAGCGCGGGTGTCTCGAGCGCCTCGCCCGAGGGGAGCAACAGGTTGTGCAGCATGCTATAGCCCGCCTCCTCGCCGATGATAATGTGGTCGTTGAGCGCGATGCCGATGCCTGAAAGCGCCTCGCACACGGCTTTTGTGGAGGCGATGTCCGCCTTAGAGGGCGTGGGATCGCCCGAGGGATGGTTGTGCGTGAGGATGAGCGAATGCGCGCCGTGGCGCAGCGCATACTCCACGATCAGGCGCGGGTAGATCACGTTTTCCGAAAGCGTGCCCGCGCTCACGCGGTCGCAATGGAGCACGCGCCGGCGTTTATCCAGGCTCACGCAAAAAGTCGATTCGTATTTGCATCCCGTCAGGAACAGCATGCGGCAATACCGCGCGGCAAGTTCCGGCGTGTTGAGGGAGACGCGCGCGTTGGGCCGGGGATTGGGAATTCCGCGCAGAATTCCCGCGAGGGAGAGGAGCACCGCCGCGTTTTCGCCGATGCCCTCGCTGCGCATGAGATCCTGCATGGAGGCCGCAAGCACGTTGGCGAGCGAGCCATAGCGTAGCATCAGCGCGTGCGCGAGCGGGTTGAC
>CAYNDC010000025.1:0-10530 GCA_964396085.1 uncultured Clostridium sp.
GCATCCACGCTTATTTGAAGGAGGTTGAACACGAATGAAAGTCATTTTGCAAAAGGACGTAAAAGGCCAGGGGAAGGCGGGGGCAGTCATCTCCGTCAGCGACGGATACGCCCGTAACTTCCTGATTCCCCAGGGGCTGGCGCTGCCCGCGGACGCGAACAGCATCAACGCCGCCAACATCAAAAAGAGTGCGGATGCGCACCGGCTTGACGTGCAGCGCAACCGCGCGCGCGAGCTGGCAACGGAAATGAGCGGCCTCACGGTGAAGGTGCGCGCCAAGGCGGGCGAGAACGGCAAGCTCTTTGGCTCCATCGGCGCGGCGGAGATCGCTGCCGCCCTCAAGGCGCAGTACGGCATCGATGTCGAGCGCAAGAAGATCCGCATCGAGGATCCGATCAAGACCCTGGGCATCACGCAGGTTTGCGCGCACCTGTACGAAAACGCGGATGCGAAGTTTTCCGTCGAAGTGCTGCCCCTCGAGGCGTGAAAGGGAATGTGAAGGAGCATGGAAGAGCGGCCCCGTACCCCGGCGCACAGCATAGAAGCTGAAAAGAGCGTGCTTGGCAGCATGCTTATTTCGCGTGACGCGGCAGAGCTATCCTGCGAGATGCTGCGCGCGGAAGATTTTTACGCCGCGGCCAACCGGAGCATCTTCGAGGCCATGCACGAGCTCAACGCAAAGGGTGAAGCGGTGGACGCTGTCACCGTCATCGACGCGCTCGAGCGCGCGGGCAAGCTCGCCGCCGTGGGTGGCGTGGCGTATGTGACGGAGCTTTCGCTCTTCGTGCCCAGCGCCGCGAACGTCGCCCATTATGTTCACATCGTCGAGGACCGCAGCGTATTGCGCCAGCTCTCCAAGGCGGGCTCGGACATCGCCCGCGACGCGCTCGCCGCCAGCGCCCCGCTCGACGAGCTTTTGGATGAGGCCGAACGGCGCATCTTTAACATTTCGATGAAGAAGAGCGAGGAGACGCTCGTTCACATCGAGCAGACGGCGATGGAAGCGTACTTGCACATCGGCGAACTCATGCGCCTTCGCGGCAGCCTTTCGGGCGTGCCCACGGGCTTCACGGAGCTTGACCGCCTCACCTCGGGCTTGCAAAAGAGCGACCTTGTCATCGTCGCCGGGCGGCCGTCGATGGGCAAAACGACCTTCGCGCTCAACATCGCGCAGTACGCGGCCTCGCGCGGGCGCAAAAAGATTTGCATCTTCAGCCTTGAAATGAGCCGCGAGCAGCTCGTGCGCCGCTTGCTGTGCTCCAATGCGGGCGTGGATATGCAGCGCGTGAACAAGGGCGAAACCACAGAGGACGATCTCTTAAAGCTCTCCGACGCGCTCGAGGAACTCAGCGCAGCCGATATTTTTATCGACGACACCGGCGGCATGGGCGTGGCCGATATTCGAACCCGCTGCCGCCGCCAAAAGACGCGCGTGGGGCTTGACCTCGTGGTGATCGACTATCTGCAGCTCATGGAGCTTTCCGGCAAAACGGGCAACCGCGTTTCGGATATTTCCGAGGCGACGCGCGCCCTTAAAATACTCGCGCGCGAGCTTGAGGTCCCCATCATCCTCTGCTCCCAGCTCTCACGCGGTCCAGAATCCCGCAAGGACGACAATCACCGCCCCATCATGGCAGACCTTCGCGAATCCGGCGCAATCGAGCAGGATGCGGATGTCATCATGCTCCTCTACCGCCCCTCGGTCTACGCCCCCAAGGACGATCCCGAGGCGCTCGCGGATAATTCCGCGGAGGTCATCGTTGCCAAGCACCGCAACGGCCCCACGGCCACCGTCACCCTCTCCTGGCAGGGCGCATACGTGCGCTTCACCAACCGCACCTTGAGAGAAGAATAACAAGCGGCAAACCTAACTGAGCAACGGCAACCGCATCCCTTTCCCGGCGCGCCTTTTATTTTATTTCGGCGCGCGGGGGATTGATTATCTTATTTGTTATTATGGAGGACTCATAATGCCACTGTTCAAAAAATGCGAGGAGTATACCGTCATCCGAGACTTAGTCAACGAAGGCGTCTACCCCTATTTCCACGAGCTTGAAACCCGGCAGGACATCGAAGTCGTCATGGAGGGCAAGCGGCGCATCATGCTTGGCAGCAACAATTACCTCGGCCTCACCGTGCACCCGCAGGTAATTCAAGCCGGCATCGACGCGATCGAACGATACGGTACGGGCTGCTCCGGCTCGCGCTTTCTTAACGGTACGCTCGATTTGCATAACCGGCTGGAACGCGAGCTGGCCGCCTTTGCAGGGAAAGGCGCGTGCGTCACCTTCTCCACCGGCTTTCAGGCGAACCTGGGCATCATCAGCGCTTTGTGCGGTCGCTGCGATTACGTGCTCAACGACCGCGAAAACCACGCGAGCATCTACGACGCGTGCAAGCTGAGCTACGCGAACGTGCAGCGTTACCGCCACAACGACATGGCGGACTTGGAGCAACGCCTCGCGGCGCTGCCGCCCGAGGCCGGAAAGCTCATCGTGACGGACGGCGTTTTCAGCATGAGCGGGGACATCGCCCACCTGCCCGAAATCGTGGCGCTCGCCAAGAAATACAGCGCGCGCGTCATGGTGGACGACGCGCACGGCTTTGGCGTGCTCGGGGAGGGTGGCCGCGGCACGGCGAGCCATTTCGGCTTGACCGACGAGGTGGATATCATCATGGGCACGTTTAGCAAGTCCCTCGCGAGCCTCGGCGGCTTCATGCTCGCAAGCCCCGTCGTCGCCGAATATGTGCGGCACAACAGCCGCCCCTTCATTTTCAGCGCGTCCATCCCGCCTGCCAACTGCGCCAGCGCTAACGAAGCGCTGCGCGTGATTCAGCGCGAGCCGGAGCGCATTGCGCGCCTGGGGGACCTTGCGGAGTATTACCGCGCGGGGCTTGAAAAGCGCGGCATCGCCACCATGAAGGCCGAAAACAGGCGCATTCCCATCATCCCCATCTATACGTACGAGCCGATGCGCACCCTGCACATCAACAATACCCTGTTTGATGAGGGCGTCTACGTCAACCCCGTTTTGCCCCCGGCTACGGCACCGGGCGAATGCCTGCTGCGCACGAGCCTCATGGCGACCCACACCGAGGCCATCCTGGACGAGGCGATGGATATCATCGAGAGGGTGATCAAACATGCAAGCTAGCGAGGGCATCAAGCGCGTCGCCGCCGTGACGGGCGGCTCGAGCGGCATCGGCTTTGAGACGGCCAAACTGCTGCTGGAGAAGGGGTATACCGTCTATTGCCTCTCGCGCACGCCGCCCGCAAACGAGCGCATTCATTTTATCCATACGGATGTGACCAACGAGCAGCAGGTGGCGGCTGCCTTTGAGGCCATTGATGCCGCCAGAGGCCGGCTGGACGTACTCGTGAGCAACGCGGGCATGGGCGTTTCCGGCCCCATCGAGAGCACGAGCCTCGAGGATGCCCGGCGTCAGCTCGAGGTGAACGTCCTTGGCATGCACGCGGCCGTGCGCCACGCGATCCCGCTTTTGAGAAAGACGGGCGGCGGGGCCATCGTTGTGACAAGCTCCGTCGCGGCGGTGTTCGCCCTGCCCTTTCAGGGCTTCTACTCGGCCTCGAAGTTCGCGCTCAACGCGCTCACGCTCGCGCTGCGCGCGGAGCTCAAGCGCTTTCACATCCGCGTCGCCGCCGTCATGCCGGGAGACGTCAAGACCGGCTTCACCGACGCGCGCGTCAAAGACTCCGGCGCGGAGTTTTACGGCGCAGATGTGGATGCCTCCCTCGCCGTCATGGAGAGGGACGAGCGCCGCGGCATGGACCCCGCGCGCATCGCGCGTAAAATCGTCGCCGTGGCGGAGGCGAAAAACCCCAAGCCGCTCTCGTCGGTGGGTTTTCCCTATCAGCTTTTTTGCCTGCTGGGGAAGATCCTGCCCATCCGCCTGCAAAGCTACCTAGTGAGCAAAATCTACATCAAGAAAGCTTCGTAAATCCCATCGACTCCCGTTTTCATAGGCGCACATTCATCATCCCGCGCCTCAATATACAAATGGAGGACTCATACCCATGGAACGACCCAAAAAACGCCTGGGCGACCGCAAGGACGGCAGGCTGATGCGCGAACTCGATGCCATGCACTTCATCGTGCCGCTCATCTATCCCAACCGGTGCGACAACGAGGCGTATATCTCCGAGCGCATCGACCTGACCCGCCTCAACGCCTACATCGCCGAGAAAAACGCCGAGGGGCCGGAGCTTGCCTACACGCTCTTCCACATGATCGTGGCGGCGATGTTAAAGACCATTGTCCTTCGCCCGAAGATGAACCGCTTCATCGCCAACAAGAACGTCTACGAGCGCAATTACATCTCCGCCGCGTTCGTGGTGAAAAAGAAGTTCAGCGACGAGGGCGAGGAGGCGCTTGCCTTCGTGTACGCCAAGCCGGAAGACACCCTCGCTTCCATCCGCGAAAAAATCCACGCGCAAATCACCTCCTGCCGCGGCAACTCGCTCGACCCATCCTCCAACAGCATGGAGATCCTCAACAAGATGCCGCGCTTCCTCTCGAAGTTCCTCGTCTACCTCATCACCAAGCTCGATAAGCACGGCCTGTGCCCGCAGTTCCTCATCGGCTCGGATCCGTATTATTCGACGGTGCTGCTGAGCAACCTGGGCTCCATCCGCCTCAAAAGCGGCTACCACCACCTGACCAACTGGGGCACCAACTCCGTGTTTGCCGTGGTGGGAGAAAAAAAGACGATCCCTGTCTTTGACGAGGCGGGCAACGCCACGATGAAGGAGGTTGTCGACATCGGCCTGACGATCGACGAGCGCATCGCCGACGGGTACTATTATTCCAAAACCATGCGGCTTCTGCGGCAGCTTCTGCAAAACCCGGAGCTTCTCGAAGCGCCCTTTGAAACGGAGGTAACGGTCTGATGAACGGCATTAAAGCACCCTGGCTGAAATTCTACGGCGTCGTGCCGGAGCGCCTCGAGTATCCCGAGCACACGATGGCGGAGGCGGTGGAGGCAATCGCCGCCCAATATCCCGATTATATCGCCTATGACTTCATGGGCAAAAAGACAACCTATCAAGCCGCCGTGCGCGAAATTTGCCTGTGTGCGCGCGCGCTGCGCGCCCAGGGCATCGGCGAGGGGGACCGCGTGACCATCTGCATGCCCAACGCCCCGCAGACGGTGACGATGTTCTACGCCCTCAACCTCATCGGCGCTGTCTCCAACATGGTGCACCCGCTCTCGAGCGAGAGCGAAATCGCCTTCTACCTCAACGACTCGCGCTCGGTCGCCGCGATTACGCTCGACCAGTTTTATTCTAAGTTCGCCGCCATCCGGCAAGAGACTTCGCTCAAGACGCTCATCATCACCTCGGTTGCGGATGCGCTTTCTCCCGCACTGGCGCTGGGCTACCGGCTCACCGAGGGCCGCAAGATCGCCCCCGTTCCCAAGGATGCCGACGTCATTTTCTGGAAGGACTTCCTCAAAGACGGCGCGCAGTACACGGGGGACTATCGCTGCGCACGCGCCGCCAAGGACGGCGCCGTCATTCTCTACAGCGGCGGGACGACGGGCCTCACCAAGGGCATCCTGCTGTCCAACCTCAACTTCAATGCGCTTGCCCTTCAGGTGGTGGCAACCAACCCGATGTTTGCGCCGGGGGATAAAATGCTCGCCATCATGCCCATGTTCCATGGGTTCGGCCTGGGAATCAGCATCCACACCATGCTCGTGAACGGCGGGCACTGCATCCTCGTGCCGCGCTTCACCCCGCGCTCGTATGCGGAGTTGATCGCCAAGCACCGGCCCAACTTCATCGCGGGCGTGCCCACGCTCTACGAGGCGCTGTTGCGCCTGGACGGGCTGGAGGAGCTTGACCTCTCCTCCCTCAAGGGCGTGTTCTCCGGCGGGGATTCGCTCACCATCGAGCTCAAGAAGCGCATGGATAGGTTCCTGCGCAAGCACAAGTCCACCGTCGAGGTGCGCGAGGGCTACGGTACGACCGAATGCGTGACCGCGAGCTGCCTCACGCCCTATCATATGAGCCGCGAGGGCAGCATCGGCATTCCTTTCCCGGATACGTTCTATAAAATCGTCAAGGTCGGCACGAGCCAGGAGCTTCCCTACGGCGAGGAGGGGGAAATCTGCCTCGCCGGTCCCACGGTTATGATCGAGTATTGCAACAACCCGGAGGAAACCGCCCAAACCCTCAAAAAGCATGCGGACGGCCTGACCTGGGTGCATACGGGCGATTTGGGCATTATGGATGCGGATGGCTTCCTCTATTTCCGCCAGCGCATCAAGCGCATGATCGTCACCTCCGGCTACAACGTCTACCCCTCGCAGATGGAGAACATTCTCGACGCGCATGAGTATGTGCATATGTCCTGCGTCATCGGCGTGCCTGACCCGCTCAAGATGCAAAAGATCAAGGCGTTCGTCATGCTCAAACCCGGCGTGATCCCCTCCGAGGAAATGAAAAAGGAGCTGATGGCCTATTGCGCCAAGCATATTGCCAAATATGCTTTGCCCTACGACATCGAGTTCCGCACGGAGCTGCCTAAAACGCTCGTGGGCAAGGTCGCTTATCGCGTGCTCGAGGAGGAAGAGCTAAGCAAGGCTGGATAGGGGAATGCGGGTTCGCGCGAGCACCCGCGCCGCCTCGTTTGGATATCGCGCGCGAGGCTTGCGGTTCTTCGCCCTGCATCCCGGCAAAGGAGGCTGTGATGTTTTACACCTATGAAGATTACCTGTGCGCGGCGCAGGCGATCCGCGCCAAATCGGACCTTGCGCCGGAGTTTTTGCTGATACTCGGCTCCGGCCTGGGCTTTCTTGCGGATCTGCTCGAAAGCGCAGTCCAAATCCCCTATGCCGACATCCCCGGGTTTCGCGCGTCGACCGCGCCCGGCCACAGCGGCCGGCTGCTGCTGGGGACGCTGTGCGGCAAGCGCGTGATGGTCATGCAGGGCCGCCTGCACCGCTACGAAGGCTACGAGCCGCAGGAGATAGGCTTCCCCGTGCGGGTGGCAAGGCTCCTGGGCGCGCATTCGATGGTGGTCACAAACGCCGCAGGCATCCTCAACACCGAATTACAGGTTGGGGAGCTGATGCTCATCAGCGACTATCTGAACTTTTCGCAGGCGAGCCCGTTGGCAGGCCCCAATATTGAGCAGTTTGGCGTGCGTTTTCCCGATGTGGGCGCGGTGTACGACCGCGCGTACCGCGCCTTGGCGAAGGAGGCGGGGCAGAGCCTCGGCCTTTCGCTGCGAGAGGGCATCTATTGCAACGCGCTGGGGCCGCAGTTTGAATCCCACGCGGAGGTGCGTGCGTTTCGCATGCTCGGCGGGGATGCGGTGGGCATGTCCACCGTACCCGAGAGCATCACGGCCGCACATTGCGGCATGCGTACGCTTGGCATATCGCTGCTGTGCAATTACGCGGCGGGCTTGTTTGACAATGCCGTCACCGAGCAGGAGGTCATCGAGGGCGCAGAGCGCGCAAAGCCTTATTTTTCCGCCCTCGTGATGAAGTTCCTCGAGCGGGCTTAAGGCAAGGCGAGGAAGGGCACGTTTGCCGCGAGAGGGGAGAAACACTCCCTCTGCCAGCGCGCGAGCGCGGCAGCAAACCAATCCCACTTCCCGATATCTTGGCAATGATGCGCGACAAAAAGAATAATCGAAAGGGCGTAGTACGGCTCCGCAAGCCGCAACTGCGCCTTTTCTCCATAGCCCGCCTCGAAGCCCGCGAGAAGCTCGCGCCGGACATTGGGCCGCGTGAAGTTCGCCATAAGGCTCGCAAGGTCCATATAGGGGCTCGCGATGCCCGCGAGCGAAAAATCGATCGGCGCTGCCGCGCCATCATGCCAAATCAGGTTCCCCGCCGAGAGGTCGGCGTGGCACACGGCAAGGCCTGATTCGGCCTGTGCCTCGCGCATGCGCGGGCTCGTCGCCTCGAGTGCGCGAACGAGCGTATCGAGCTGTTCCCGGGCGAGCGCGCCTTCGGCGTGCGCCACAAGAAGCTGTTGCTCGACGACGGGGAGGGTCTCCTCGCCATAGTGAGGCCGGCTTTTTGAAAAGCGCGGCGTGAAGCGCGGCGTATAGGCGATGAGGCGTCCCGCAGTCCTTCCCGCGGCAAAGGCCGCCTGCGGCGCGGCGTCCCCCTCGGGCCAAAGCGCATCGAAGCTGTCGCCGGGAAGCCAGGTGTGCAGCGTTGCGAGCGTGCCGCCGGGAAGGATTTGCACGAATGCGCCATCCTTCCCCGCGCACAGCCTTGGCACGGCAAAGCCGCCGCCAGAAAGAAGCAATAAAAGCTCCTCCTCCGCCGTGCGCTGCTGGATTTCCTCGGCGTGGGAGAGCGCAAGCGGCGCAAACCCCTGCGCGCTCGCATGGATGCGCAGGGCATAGCGCGCGCCGGCGTCGCTGATTTCATACACCGCGTTTTCGTTATGCCGAACGGGTCGGCAAACAGCGTCAATGAAGCCAAACAGGCAAAGCGCGGCGGCAAGTTGCTCCTGCTTCTCCCGTTCTCCCTGTTTTGCCCGGCTCTCCTCCGGTTCTTGCAGATGCTGTTTTCCTGTTTGAGACGTCATCCCCAGAGCGCGTAGCGGCCCTTGCCCGCGCGCTTGGCGCGGTAGAGCGCGGCATCCGCGAGCGCATACAGCTCCTCGACGGGGCGCTCGCTGCCGTGAAAGACGGCGACGCCCACGCTCACGGTAATGGGCGCGGCGCCTCCCTCGCCTTCATCCGCAAGGCGAAGCGCAAGCACGACCTCCTGCGCCTTCTTCTCGACGAAGCTCCGGTCCGGCACGTTTTTCATGAGAACCAAAAACTCCTCTCCGCCGACGCGGCCTATGAGGTCCGTCGCACGGAACTCCCGCCGCAGCATCTGCGCGAGGCGCTTGATGGTTTCATCTCCGCGCAGGTGGCCGTGGGTATCGTTGACGCGCTTAAAATCGTCGATGTCGATCATGAACAGCGCATGGGTGAGCGCGGCCCCTTCGGTGCGCAGGTAGTGCGCGATGTAGCCGATGGTCGCATCGTGGTGCAAAAGCCCGGTCATGGCATCCCGTTCGGCCGCGAGGGAGAGCGCGTCAATTTTCTGCTTGTCGAGCCACTCGTCGGTGACGTCCTCGCCCATGCCAACCGCCAGATACGGCGCGCCGTTTTCATCGAACAAGTTGGTGTAGCGGATGCGAAGGTAGCGGCGCTCCTGGCTGTGCTGTGCGCGCACGCGGCACACGCACGCGGCGGCGGCCGCGCCCGCAAACAACTCCTCGTGCAGCGCGCGTATCTCTTGCGCGCTTTCGGGGTGGATGAAGCCGTTGGCGATGAGCGACTCGGGCACGTTCTCAAGGGTAAGGCTTTCAAGGCCCAGCAAGCTGCGGGAGCGTTCGTCAAGCACCATGGTGCGCGTGCGCACATCGTAATCCCATAGCATGAATGTGGTTGCCTCAATGGCCATGCGGCAGCGCGCGTCGCTCTGGTTTACCTTGGTCTGCTCGCGCAGCAGGCGCTGGGAATTGCGCCGAAGGGTCCATGTGAAAAGCAGCACGAACGCCGTAGAGGAAAGTAGGACCGCGCCGATGAGCAGATAACCCGAACGCACAGCCTGCACGGCCTCCTTGTTGACGCTCTCCCGGGGCATGGCTGAAAGGGCCATCCAGCCATTGAGGGGCAGCGGTACATAGGCGAGATAGGTTTCTATCCCCTCGTAGGTGTAGCTCACAAAGCCCCGGCGGCCGGAGGCGAAATCCGCGCGCAGGGAAAGCAGCGCCTCGGAATCCAGCTCGGGCGCAAGGTCGTCAAACAGGTTGCCGTCCCGCACAATACCCGCGCCGTTGCCGCCGATGATACGCTCCCCGTCGGCCGCGCATATGAGCGAATAGCTTGCCTCATCCTTAGTGCTTTGGCTGAGCATTTGGGCGAGCGCCTCCTCCCGGCAGGCGGCATAGAGCACATACGCCGCCGTATCCCCGATGCGAACCGGCACGGAGATGACCAGGCGCGGCTCGCCGTCATAGCGGCTGACGACTACCTCAAGCCCGCGGCGGCCGTTGATGGCGTCTTGAAAATACTGCCGGTCTGCAATATTGACCGCATGGCCTTTGGCAATGGACGAACCGTCCGCCGCGGCAAGATACAGATCGACCGCATCGATTTGTTCACAAAAGAGGGAAAGCCGCCGGGCAAGTTCCGCCGACTCCTCGTCCCATGCGGGCGACAGGCCAACGGCAATGGTTTCTAAAGAGAAGTATTGCCACTCAAGGGCGTTGACAAAGGCGTCCCCGGCGCGCTGGGCGGCTGCGCTGAGATCCTGCTTTGCCGTGGCGCGGGCGCGGCTCATGACCGCGTTTTGGTACAGGAACATCGCCAAGAGCACCGCGGTGAAAAGGACCGCGAACATAGCCGGAAGGAATCTGTTTTCGCGTGTGATCCGCAGCTTTCTCAACATGTCGGCTCCTGTGCCGCTTCGCCATGTGGCGCAGCAGGCGCGGTTTGATGAATCATGCCATGTCCGCAGATTGGGGGCGGTTCAGGCATCCTG
>CAYNDC010000025.1:10540-11209 GCA_964396085.1 uncultured Clostridium sp.
TTGCGCAGGTGAAAGTCCTTTTTAAAAAGCCTCGACACGGGCTTATAAACGAGGTAGGTCACAGCGGAGTTGATGACGGCCTTCACGGTGTTGAAGGCGACGAAGCTCCAGATGATGCTCCAAACGATCCCCTGCGCCTCCGTATAGCTGATGGAGTCGCTTGCAAAGAACATGGGCGAGAGATAGTAGTTGAGCGGCACCATGGCTGCGATCATCGCGAGTGAACCAAGCAGCAGCCCCTCGAGCGCGCCGCGCAGCGTGTGCCGCCTGTGGTAGAACACGCCGGCAACCAGCACGAATGCCCCGGTCGCAAAAAAGTGCATTATGCCGCCGATCCAACCGCTGCCGGCGGAGACCGTCACCGCCTGCAAAAAGCTCACGAGCGCCGCGAGCACCAGCCCCTCCAAAGGGCCATACAGGAACGCGCCGATGAGGATGGGTACATCCGCCATATCGTATTCAAGGTAGGGCAGTATTAAGGGAAAGCGCACCGTGTACATCAGCGCGAGTGACATGGCGCACAGCAGCCCCATCTTGACGAGCTTTTCAACCTTTGGATTCCTCATGTGTTTCATCCCTTCCCGGGGACCAAAAACGCCCCCAACGAGTTGCAGGGGGCGTAGGCGCTCTGATCAAGCCTTGGCTTCTCTCATCCGGACTGTACCGTCG
>CAYNDC010000026.1:0-10555 GCA_964396085.1 uncultured Clostridium sp.
CATATGGCCTTCGCAGTTATAGCGAACACGGCATCATCGGCATCCCGGCGGCGTTGGGCAATGCCTTGTGCACGGCATTCGGGGTAGAACTCGACCAACTTCCCATTCGGCCTGAGACTATCTGGCGCGCCTGTAAGGGCATGGAGAACCCAAGATGATCCCTACAGATTTTACCTATTACCGCCCGGAAACGGCGGCGGAGGCGGTGGAGGTCTACGCCGGCGCAGCGAGCGAGGGAAAAAACGCTTTTTATTATGCCGGCGGCAGCGAAATCATCACCATGGCGCGTGCGGGTAGCATATGTCCGCACGCCGTCATCGATATCAAGCGCATAGAGGAGTTAAAAGAGCTAACACCAGGGGAAAAGTGGCTGACGATCGGCGCAGCGTGCACGCTCAACCAAATCAAAGAATCCAACCTTTTTCCCTTGCTCAGCCTCTCCTGCGGGCGCATCGCAGACCATACAAACCAGTGCCGCATCACGCTTGGCGGAAATATATGCGGGAGCATTATCTATCGAGAGGCGAGCCTGCCGTTACTGCTGGCCGATGCTGAACTGCTGCTGATTGGGCCGAACGGCCGAAGACATGCTGCAGCCCATTCCATCTTTCGCAGTGGGGTGGATCTGTTGCCGGGCGAGCTCGTCACGGGAGTGCGCGTGCCTAACTGGGCGCTTGGAGCGCGCCACGCGCACATAAAAAAGACGGCCGGAGAAAAAATTGACTATCCGCTCCTTAGCATTGCTGCGCTTTGGGAAGGGAAAAATCTTCGCGCTGCCTTTTCCGGCGTGTGCTCCTATCCGTTTCGGAATGCGCATACCGAGGCCATTTTGAATGAGCGCGCACTTTCCGCCGGGGAGCGGGCGAGACGTGCGGTCGAAGCGCTGCCGCAGCCCCCCTACTGCGATGTCGAGGGAACGGGGGAGTACCGCGCGTTTTTGATGCAAAATACGCTCGAAACGCTGCTGGAGGACTGGGAAAATGATCGTATATGAGGGAAAGAGCATCCTGAGACTTCGCGTCAACGGCGAGGAGCACCTTGTTGCGGCGCGTCCGGCAGATGTGCTGCTCGACGTGCTGCGCGAACAGTTGGGTCTCACCGGCGCGAAGGCCGGCTGCAAAAACGGGGATTGCGGCGCCTGTACCGTCATCGTGGACGGTTGGCCGAACAAGGCCTGCCTCATGCTCGCTGCGGAGGCGGAGGGGCAGGAAATCCTCACCGTCGAAGGCCTGGGCGGCGCGTCGATAGAGCAGAGCGCATTCGTCACGGAAAACGCCTTCCAATGCGGATACTGTACATCCGGATTTCTCATGGTCATTCACGCGTTGCGTACGCATTACGCCGAGCTTCCCGAGGAGCTCATCCTGGAGGAATGGCTCCAGTCAAACCTGTGCCGCTGCACCAGCTATGGGGAAATCAGAAGCGCCGTTAAAAGAATGTACGGACAAACATAAATCATGCAAAAGTTGTGGTGAATACACAAGCGCCGCTGCATTTCCAATGCCGGCGCAGTTTGGTATACTCAGAAAAGTTTATCAAATAAGATGCCGAGGTGACGAAGATGATCGATATCGACGCGGTTGCGGGCGAACGCTGGTTCCCAAAGGACAGCCTGTTTGAAGAGGACATGCCGCTCTATTGGGGCGATTGGGGCGTAAGCTCGGAGGTCGCACCGCTTAAGGCGGTGCTAATGCGTCGCCCGGGCAAAGAGGTGGAGAAATTCGTTGCTGCGGACGTGCGCTTTTCCGATGTGCCTGTGGATGTTGCGCTCATGCGCGCGCAGCACGATAGCGTAGCGGACATCTACCGCGCTCATAATGTGAAGGTTTACTATATCGAGGAACAGCGGGAGGATAGGCCAAACGCTGTTTTTTGCCGCGACCTGTTCCTGATGACACCCGAGGGGGCGATCGTTTCCCGCCCGGCGATGGCCTCGCGGCGAGGGGAGGAGCGCTACGCTGCCAAACGCCTCGCAGAGCTTGGAGTGCCGATTGTGCGTACCATCTGCGGAGATGGCTTATTTGAGGGTGCGAACGCCATGTGGGTGGACCGGCAAACAATCGTGCTGAGCACGGGCGTACGTTGCAACCGTGCGGGATACGACCAGGTTTGCTATGAGCTCAGGCGCATGGGCGTGACAGAGATCATCCACATGCAACAACCCTACAGCAACATCCACATCGATGGCCTGATGAACGCCGCAAGCGAGGATATCGTTATGCTGCATGCTGCACAGATCCCCTATGACGTGGTGGATGCGCTCAAGAAAAAAGGTTATAAAATCCTGGAAGCGCCATCACAGACTGAGGTGCGCCAAGGGTTTGGCTGCAACTTCGTTGCGCTTCGCCCTGGCCTCGTGGTGACGCCCGCAGGCAATCCGCGCTCTCAGGAGCTGCTCGAGAAAAACGGCGTCGAGGTTATTGCCGTGGACGTTTCGGAAATTATCAAGGGCAGGGGCGCGTTGCACTGCATAACCGCTTTCTTAAAACGGGGATAAAGGCGTTTGAACTGCTGATGAAACGGGCGGCATCCAAAAGAGCCGCCCGTGTTGGTTTGCGCGAAAAGCCGCTTATTCCAGCCGGCTGTGTTTCATCGCGGGGTTGTCGAGCACGTGGCCGTGCTCGTCGAAGCGGGAGCCATGGCAAGGACAGTCGTAACTTCCTTCCTCCCGGTTTCGCGATAGCGCACAGCCCAGATGTGTGCAGCGCTTTGGCGTGGGGATGACGAAGTTCGCGAGCGTCGCGCCTAGATTCAGGAACAGCTGCGCCCGGAGCATCGAGCGCCCGGGTGCAAAAACAGGCGCGAAGGGGTTTTTGCGGCCTGTGATCATATCCGCGAGGAGCGAAGCCGCAACCATCGAGGAGGTCATCCCCCATTCGTTGAAGCCGGTTGCGACGAACAGATTCGGCGTCGCGGGGCTGTAGCGGCCGATATAGGGCACTCCGTCGAGGCTCATGCAATCCTGTGTGGCCCATGCGCAGGTTTCCCGCGCAAGGGGAAAGTAGCGCCGGATGAAGCCACGCACCGTTTCAAAGCCGCCGCAGTGGTGTCCGGTACGCCTGTCGCCGCCGCCCACAAGCAAGAGATTGCCGTAATTGCGAAAATACATACCGGCTTCGCCCGCATCGACGTAGGTTACGTTGAGATCCGGCGCATGTTCGAGCGCTACGACGAACGAGCGCATTTGGAACATCTTCATAAAGAATAACCCGTGCCGATTGATAAAAGGGAAATGCGAAGCCACGATGATCTTTTTTGCACGGATGCTTGCCTGATCCGTAAAAACGGTTGTCCCCTCCATACGGTGCACGAAGGAGTTTTCATAAACGCGCAGTTCGCGCGCTGCTCCATACAGAAACTTAAGCGGGTGGAATTGCGCCATTTCGGGGTAGAGAACGGCCCCCGCGATCTCGAATGGCAGATGCGTTTTTTTGACGAACTGAGCCGGGAAACCTAAACGCCTCACGCACTCGACCTCTCGGCGGAGAAATTGCGCATCGTTCTGCGAATACATGAAAGAAGGCTTCTCCTCAAAATCGCATGGGATTTTCTGTGAGAGCGCACGAAAGCGCGCAAGCGCCCAGAGATTTGCCTCTAGGTAGAGCCGCGCCTTTTCCTCCCCGAAGCGGCGGATAAGCGTAGAATAAAGCGTGTCGTGTTGGGCGCTGAGAACGGCCGTTGTGCCCCGTGTTGTGCCCGAACCGATGGTTTGTCCTTCTACGAGTATAACGTCGACGCCGCGGGCGTGCAACTCGAGCGCGCACAGCATGCCGGCCATGCCGCCGCCGATGACGAGCACCTCGCACGTTGCGTCGCCCTTGAGAGGCGCAAAGCTCGGCTTCTGCGCTGTTTCGCTCCAAAGCGTGGGGTACTCTGTTTGAGAATAGATCCTGGATTCCATATGCTAAGCCTCGTGTGCGGCGAGGGGGATGACGCCGTTTGGCCATTCCTCCCCACAAGGGATATTAAAGGCTGTGCGCATTACGCAGACGATATCGCTCGCGGGTATGATCCGCGCGGGGAGTGCGGCGAAACTCTCCTCATAATTCGCTTGTGGAATGATAACGAGCTGAGCGCCCGCCTCGATAGCCGCGGCGATCTTATCCGCCACGCCGCCCACAGCTCGCACCTCGCCGCGCGAGGCGATCTCACCCGTGAGAGCGACGAGAGGGACGGGCGGTCTCCCGGTGAGCGCGCTCATAAGCGCAACGCAAAATGCAATCCCCGCACTTGGTCCATCCATCGGTATGCCGCCGGGCACGTTGAAACTGATGTCGTAATCGCGACAATCAAGGTTAAAACAGCGTAAAAACGCTTCGCACGCGGTTTCTGCCGATACGCGCGCCGTTCCTTTGCGGCGCAGCCGCCGGCCGCGCACCTCAAGCTCCTCCTCCTCGACCATGCCGCCGAGCGATAGCATACCCATGCCGTGTGTTGCGCGCACCGCACTGCACTCAAGCTCGATTACTGCTCCTTGGCCGATGCCTGTGACGGCGAGGCCGGCGCACACGCCCGCGCGAGGAATCTCCGAAAGATGCGCTGCGATCCTACGCGCGTGGCGGCAGACCTGCGCGACCCATAATACATCCGACTCAAGGATGCGATGGCGGCCTTCCTCCATCGCTGCGCCGCCGGCAAGCTGCACGATATTAACCGCATCACGCCCCGAAGCGCTGTGCTGCGCGCAAGCGCACACGGCCTCGTCATCCATGTATAAGCCGATGCGCTCGGCAGCGCCCGCTGAAATGCGCATGAGTTCCTTCTGCCCAAGAGGACGGAAAAACAACTCCACACAGCGCGAGCGAAGGGCGGGGGAAAGCTCCTCGGGGCTTCGTGTGGTTGCCCCCACGAGGCGGAAGTCCGCAGGCAGGCCGTTGCGAAAAATGTCGTGGATGTGCGCAGGAATGGCCGCATTGTCCGGCGCATAATAGGCGCTTTCAAACAATACGCGCCTGTCCTCAAGCACCTTGAGGAGTTTGTTCATTTGTACGGGGTGCAACTCGCCGATTTCATCAAGGAAAAGCACGCCGCAATGCGCGCGCGTGACCGCACCGGGTTTGGGCTGCGGCACGCCCTGTGTGCCAAGCACGCCCGCGCCCTGGTAAATGGGATCGTGCACGGAGCCAATCAGCGGATCTGCAATAGAGCGTTCGTCGAATCGCACGCAGGTAGCATCAAGCTCGACAAAAGAGCTCGCCGCATCGAAGGGGGAATCCGGCCGGCGCTTGGCCTCCTCCAGCACGAGGCGCGCGGCGCAGGTTTTGCCGATACCCGGCGGCCCATAGATAATGACATGCTGCGGGTTGGGGCCGCACATGGCCGCGCGGAGCGCGCGGATGCCTTCTTCCTGCCCGATGATGTCTTCCATGCGCGTGGGGCGCGTCTTTTCACCCAGCGGCACGTTGAGCGCACGCGCACGCATGGCGCGCAGGTCTCGAAGCTCACGGTCCTCCTCGCGGGGTTTCACTTTAGCGGGAACGCGGTTTTTAACGGTGTCCGCATTTCCGAGTTTTTTTGCCATGAGCCAGTACATGCCGACACATAGCAGAACCTGCGCGAGGATCCATATCATGACCTCCATTGCACAACCTCCGAACGATGATCGTTTCTAGTCTGTTCGGATTTGCCGCTGCGCGCGCAAGTAAAATGCTGTTAAACAAAAAATGGCCGTTTTTTGAAACGGCACAGATGGGGCATCCCTCGTTTGAACAGATAAAACCGGTTTTGGGTTTCATGGTCTGGGCATCGAACCCATGAATGGGCGCTGAGAAACCTCTGGTGGCTTCTCAGCTCTTGTCGAAGCATTCGAGCCGGCGCACACAGGCGTCTATTGCGCTGAGCAAATGCTTTGTTGGGCGCACATCCTCTTCCAACCAGAGGTTTTTCATGATAAATCCGCCGCTTTCTTTGTTTCGTATAAGCTCAATTCGCGCAACGAAGCGATCGTTGATCAAAACGGGTAACACGTAGTGACTGTACTGGCGTTTTTCAGGGGCGGTGTAGATCTCCCATTTATAGTGGAAGTCAAAAAGCTTTCCGATGAGCTTTCTATCCCACAGCAGGTTGTCCAAAGGGGCGATGAACTCGCAGCGCGCGGGAAATTCCGCGTTGGAACAAACCAAGTCCAATCGCTCACCATCGCCTGCATGGCAATAAAGCGGCTCTGCAATGCCCTCTACGCGCAGTTCGATGAGCCTGCCTGCGCGAAGGAGCGCCTCGAAGGCGTTGTTGCGCTCGGCCGCTTTCAGGCCCTCGATGCCCAGCCATGCGTCGGACGCACGGTTCCATAACAGGCCTACGGAGCCGATTCGCCGCTCCACATGCCACAGGCGATGCGCCTCATCGTCAGGCAGAGGGTCGGATGCTTGGAGGATATTGACAGGGAAACAATTCTCGGCAAGGTCGTAATAGCGAACGATGCCCTTTTTATGGTGGATGGCAAGCTCTCCGCAGAAGTACATCTGCTCGAGGGCAGCACGGGCAAGGCGCGTGTCGCTCCAAAACCAGTCTATTTTTTTGCCGTAATCGAGCTCGGCGCTGCAAAGCGGGCCGCGTTCACGAAGTGCGTTTATGACCTCCCCGCGTACCGCGTCAATTTCATCCTGCCCGCGCTTATGCGACCGGTACCGTGCGCGTGTGCGCGCAAAGTGCGGCCAGTCCTCAATCGGCATAATGCAAAGATTTTTATCGAAATAATCGACGAGGGCACGCTCGCGGTAGAGGAGGTCAGACAGCATGGACCGCGTGAAGCCTGTGACGCGCGATTGAAGCACAAGCTCCGCGTTCCTGCCGCACACATCCACGGGATCGAACTGGATGCAGCCCACATCGCGCATATAATCGAGGACTCCCTGTGTGCCAATGAAGCGGCGTGCGCCTAAAAGTCCCTGCTTATGGAGCAGAAATCGCCGTGCTTGCTCGTTGGTCAACAGGTGTGGTTGGCTCATATGCCTTACAGGTCGAAGCCGAACGCCGCTGCCTTGAATCCTGCGGCGCGCGCGCCAAGATCGCTAAGCGGGAAATCCCGCATGTCAACAACGAAGCTTTTGGCGTCCCCCGTTTCGAGCACGGCGTTTTTTGAAAAATACCACGCGCCTAGGAACGCGCCATTATCATCGTAGAAGCCGACGTAGATGATGTTCATCGAGCAGCCGGTGGAAGATACGCATGAAACTTTGCCCGAGAGCGTGGAAACCCCAGGGTAATTATCCGCGACGTAGAGGCTGCCCGCTTCAAGGGATACCAAAGGCACAGCGGCCTCCACAGCCGTGAGCGATGCCGTGAGTGTCACGCTTTCGCCGATCTGAGCGCTGGGTCGGGGAATCCAAATGGTGACAAAAGATGTTTCGCCCGGCAGGACGATCGTGTATTCGCTAAGGGGCGGCGTATAATCCTGCTCTAACTCGCCGGAGGAAAGGGCGAAGGAGAAATGCGCTTTGGAGATGTAGATCGGGCAGTTGCCCGTGTTCTCATATTCCACGGCCCCATAGACCGCAACGCCCTGAACGCCCTCAAACACATAGGCGGCGCTTGCGGTGATTTTCACGCCCGCGTTATGCCCGTATGCGGTGGCGGGGAGGGGTGTTCCCTCAACCTGTGCGGCCGTCTCCCCGATTTCGAGCGCGTCGGTATTCTTCGCAGTCTCACTGGAACAGGCAAAGAGGAAGGGGAGTGCGACTATTATCATGAGCAAAAGAGCGCAGAATCTTTTCATAATGAAAGTATAACATGCGCGGCTGAAACCGTCCATAATGGCAGGCGGTGTGCCTGATAAATTAACGAATTTGCAATATACTGCGAATGTGTTAAAATGATGGCGGATTCACGATGGATCCAACTTAGTAAGAGGATGTTCGATTATTTTGACTTGGAGGTTATCGATATGGCAAAGAAAACCGTTGAAGATGTAAATGTCCGCGGCAAACGCGTGCTGCTGCGCGTGGATTACAACGTGCCCTTGAACGAGGAGCACGAGGTCGCCGACGATAAGCGGATCACAGCTTCTTTTCCGACAGTGAAGTACCTGCTCGAGCAGGGGGCGAAGGTCATTCTCTGCTCGCACCTCGGTCGTCCCGATGGCGAGGCAAAGCCGGAGTTCTCGCTTGCGCCAGTCGCGCGTCGCCTCGCGCAGCTTATGCCGGAGGTGAAGGTCTCCTTTGCGCCGGATTGCGTCGGCCCCGAGGCCGAGAGCATGGCGAACGCTTTAGGCGAGGGCGAAATTTTGCTGCTCGAAAACCTTCGGTTCCATAAGGAGGAGGAAAAGAACGATCCAGCGTTTGCAAAGCGGCTTGCCTCCCTGGCTGAGATCTATGTATCCGATGCGTTTGGCACGGTGCACCGTGCACATGCTTCCACGGCAGGCGTCGCGCAGTATCTGCCCGCAGTTGCCGGCTTCTTAATTGGCAAGGAGCTTTCCATCATGGGTGAGGCGCTCGAGAACCCCGCGCGCCCGTTCGTGGCGATTCTGGGTGGGGCAAAGGTTTCCGATAAGATCGGCGTCATCACGAACCTGCTCAACAAATGCGACACGCTGCTCATCGGCGGCGGCATGGCATTCACCTTCTTTAAGGCTATGGGCTACGAGATCGGCGCTTCCCTGCTGGACCGTGACAACATCGCGCTCGCAGGCGACTTGATCGCTCAGGCGCAGGCCAAGGGCGTGAAGTTATTGCTTCCCGTCGATTCCGTCATCGCCGATAAATACGCGGCTGATGCCGCTTATCGTACCGTTCCTTCGAACGCCATTCCAGAGGGCTGGATGGGCCTGGACATTGGCGAGCAGGCGCAGCAGGACTATGCGGCTGAAATTGCAAACGCCAAGACCGTCATCTGGAACGGGCCGATGGGAGTGTTCGAGTTTCCGGCATTCGCCAAAGGGACGGCCGCCATCGCGAAAGCATTATCGGAGTGCGCAGGCACCACGATCGTGGGCGGCGGTGATTCCGCCTCGGCCGTGAAGAAACTGGGCTTTGCCAAGAGCATTACCCACATTTCCACGGGCGGCGGCGCGAGCCTCGAGTTCCTCGAGGGCAAAGCGTTGCCCGGCGTCGCGGCACTCAACGACAAAGAATAAGGAGCATAGAACACCATGCGGAAACCCATTATAGCGGGAAATTGGAAGATGAACATGACCAGCGCCGAATGCACGGCGCTCATAGAAGAACTCAAACCCCTCGTTGAAAACGCCGCGTGCGATGTGGTCGTTTGTCCGCCCTTCGTGGACCTGCCGGCGGCGCAAAAAGCCCTGGCGGGCAGCGCCATTCGTTTGGGCGCGCAAAACATCCACTGGGCTGAAAAAGGCGCGTTTACCGGCGAGGTCAGCGCGATGATGCTCAAGGAGTTCGGCGCCGAGTACGCCATCGTCGGGCATAGCGAACGGCGGCAGTTCTTCGGGGAAACGGATGAGGGCGTCAACAAGCGCGCGCGCGCCGCGCTCGCGGCGGGGATCACGCCTATCATCTGCGTAGGGGAGAGCCTCGAGCAGCGCGAGGGCGGCGAAACTACCTCGTGGGTGGGCGCGCAAACCGCGGCTGCGCTCTTGGATATGAACGAGGATGAGCTTGCGCGTGTCATCATCGCCTATGAGCCGATTTGGGCTATCGGCACCGGGCGCACGGCGACCAGCCAGCAGGCGGATGAGACCATTGCCGTCATCCGCAATGTCGTGCGCAGCCTCTATGGCGAGAGCACGGCGCAGGGACTTCGCATCCAGTACGGCGGCAGCATGAACCCCAAAAACGCAGCGGAGCTGATGGCAATGCCTAACATCGACGGCGGCCTCATCGGCGGGGCTAGCCTCAAGGCGGTCGATTTCGCGCAGATCGTCCAGCACTGCGGGGAGGGCATCAAATGAAAAAACTTACGGCTTTAGTAATCCTCGATGGCTTCGGCTACCGGGAGGAAGCACACGGCAATGCCATCAAGGCTGATGGGGCAGCTTATTTCATGCACTTGTGGAACGAGTATCCGCACGCGCAGTTAGGCGCTTCGGGTCTTTCGGTTGGCCTTCCCGAAGGTCAGATGGGCAACTCCGAAGTCGGCCATCTCAACCTCGGCGCGGGGCGCGTGGTCTATCAGGAGTTTA
Source organism: uncultured Clostridium sp. (assembly GCA_964396085.1). Classification (GTDB taxonomy): domain Bacteria; phylum Bacillota; class Clostridia; order Christensenellales; family CAG-138; genus Phil1. The sequence goes on from CAYNDC010000026.1 coordinate 10,085, forward strand.
CGCGCATTGAAAAATCTATTGCGGACGGGGATTTCTTCGAGAAACAGGAGTTCCTTGATGCCGTAGAGAATTGCAAGGCGCACAACAGCGCGCTTCACCTAATGGGTCTTTGCAGTGATGGCGGCGTGCATAGCCATTTGAATCACCTGTATGCGCTCGTGCGCCTCGCGCGGGATGCAGGCCTAAAAAAAGTCTATGTGCACTGCTTTATGGATGGGCGCGACGTTCCCCCGAGGAGCGGCAAGGGCTTCATCCATCAGGTGAAGGAAACGCTGGAGAAGCTCGGGTGCGGCGAGATCGCCACTGTGATGGGGCGCTATTACGCCATGGATAGAGACAACCGCTTTGAGCGCGTGGAGAAAGCATACGCCGCGCTCGTGTACGGCGAGGGCGTGCGCGCCGCAGACCCTGAAGAGGCTATGCAGGATTCCTACAACACGGATGTAACGGATGAGTTTATCGTGCCGGTAG
>CAYNDC010000026.1:10565-10833 GCA_964396085.1 uncultured Clostridium sp.
CTATAGCGACCATCAGCAAAAACGACAGCGTTATCTTTTATAACTTCCGCTCCGACCGGGCGCGGGAACTTACGCGCGCGCTCATTTTCGAGTCGTTTACGGGCTTCGAGCGACGGGATGGATTCTTCCCGCTGTGCTATGTGTCCATGACGCAGTATGATATTGCCTTCGAGGGACGCCTGCTCGTCGCCTTCAAGCCGGACACGCTCACGAACACGCTCGGTGCGTATTTGGCCGAGCACGGCAAAACGCAGCTTCGCATCGCAGA
>CAYNDC010000027.1:0-10821 GCA_964396085.1 uncultured Clostridium sp.
CGCGGGCGACAAGTTCGACGATTCGATCGTGCGCTACATGCGAAAGAAGCACAACTTGCTCATTGGCGAGCGCACGGCGGAGGAAATGAAAATCCGCATCGGTTCCGCCTACCCGCGCAGGGAGCAGATTTTTATCGACGTAAAGGGCCGCAACCTCATCTCCGGTTTGCCACAGGCGATCGTTGTGGGCAGCAACGAGATGATCGATGCGCTTGAGGAGCCGCTGCAGGCCATCCTCGAGAGCGTGCGCGCCATGTTCGAAAAAACCCCGCCGGAGCTGGCGAGCGACGTTGCCGAGGAAGGCCTTTGCCTCACGGGAGGCGGCGCGCTGCTCTTTGGCATCGACAAGTTCATCGCCGAACACACGAAGGTGCCCTGCTACGTGGCGGAGGATCCCATCTCCTGCGTCGCCATCGGCACGGGCAAGGTGCTCGATAACATCGATAAGTTCACGCGCGGCGCGATCTACGACTACCGCCGCGGAGAATATTACCTCGATAACAACACATAATCCCCCGAATAAGCTACGGCCTCCGCCCGATGGGCGGAGGCCGTTTTGCGTGCGCGCTTATTCCTCGGTGCGGATGAGCGCGTCAAACAGCTCCCCGTTGGCGCGCAGCTTCCCGGCGTTGCCGAACACGCAAATGCAGTTCTTCGCGGCGAGGGCGTCGAACATTTCGCCTGCGGCGCGCAAATCAGCGACACTCGCGCAAAGCAGCTCGTCGCGCTCGCGCTGGCGATCCTCGCCGGTGAAGCATGCGATGTGCCCTTGGACGGCTTCCTGCCCCTGCAGGAACGGCGGGAGAGGCGCATCGAGATCGGCGATGCCGCTGATGATGTTATTCTCCACATCGCTTTGCGAGAAGTCGGCCGTGCGCAGATACTCTCCGATGCCTTTGTAAACGGCGAGGGTTTCCGTGAGGTTCGGGTCGCGATAGCTCAAAAGCTCGAGAATGCCCTGCCGCGAGATGCGCAGCATTGCGCCGTATGCGCCGCCTTGTACGCGAATGGCGTTCCAGAGGAAGCCGCTCCTGAGGAAGTTGCCAAGCGCGATCAGCTTCCCGCTGTAGGGGAAGCCCATCTTGATAAAATCGTAGGACTGCGAAACATACTGCACCATCGATGCCGAGAGGATGCCCTCGTTGCGGATATGCTCGACAAACGCCGGGGCGCGCTGTGCCCCGCTGCCTTGCGGGAGGTTTTGCGTGAGACTATCGGCATGGGAGGAAAACCCGTCGAGCTGCTCCTGGCGCCCCGTGAGTGCTAAGGTGAGCCGCGCACGGGTAAACAGCTTGTTGGCGAGCAGGCCGAGCCTTTTAGCGAGCGCATCCGCGCCCCCGGGGAGGGACTTTGCCGCGCGCGCAATGTGTTCATAAAACCCCAGACCCGCCGCCGCATCCATGAATGCCGCCTCCTCATGGTAATAGGAGCGGTTGCGGTATGCCGTATATTGGTGGGCGTTGTCCTGCAGCTCGAGCTGCAGCGCGGCGCTTTGAGCGCGCACGAGCTGCGCGATGCGCGCGCTCTCCTGCATGTTGACGCCCGTGAGGATCTCATCTATGAGCGCGATGCCCTCCGGCAGCTTATCCGTCACACAGCGCAGCGTCACCCCGAGGTAGGGATAGACGCTTTGATCTTGTCTGCGGATCGCCCTGCACTCCGTAGCGATGCCGCCCGTGGATACATCGATGTCCTTGGCGAGATCCTCGAAGGTGCGGGTTCGGGTGCCGAGCTTGTCGAGCAGGTACGCCAGCAGCCCCGCGTCCTTCCATTCCTCAAGGGAGAGCCCCGTCAGATCGAACATCGCCGTCACATACGCGATGCCCGCCGTGAACGCATCGTGCCAGAGAAGCTTGATCGAACCAAAAGCGCGCTCCTCCACGGATAATGGCGTCGCCTTTCTTTCCACATCCGCAAGAGTCAGCCGCGGGATAGCCGCAAGCGCCTCAGGCGCATCCGGAGTCTGTTGCCAGGTGCGCAGTCGCTGCGCCGCCTCTTTCACGCGCGCCAGCTCGGCTTCGTCCATTTCGGCCTTGATCTTCGCGAGCCGTTCGCTCTTGGCAGCCTCCTCGCGCGCAAGCAGCCCCTTTTCGGGCCGGAGCGTCACGAACGCCGCGTTGTGGTTATCGAGCAAATATTTTTCGATGAGGCCCTCGAAGTAGCGCTTCCCCGCCTTTTCGCGTATGGCCGCGATCTCCCGCTCGTAGTGCAACCCCGCGCCGATGTGCGCGCCGTAGTTCCAGTCCTGCAGCAGGTTGATCGCGCTCATGATGCGCGCATATGCGCCGGAGAAGGATGCCTCGCGCAGCGTGAAATCCAGGCGGTTGATCGCGCCTTCCATAAGTTTGGGATCAACCCCGTCGCGCGCGAGCCTGCGAAGCGTTTCGTCCATGACTCGGCGGAACTTCTCCATGCCGTCCGCCTCCGCGCCGCTGAGCATGATCTGCAGCATGCCCCACAGCGCGCGCTCGGGCTGCGCGCTCACCTGAGTGCAAACGCCCGCCTCGAGCAGCGCCTTTTTCACGGGCGCGGCCTCGCCGCCAAAGAGCATCTGCGCGAGAATCATCACGCCCAGCTCCTCCTCGCGATCGTCTGGAGGAAAAACGAGATAGTTCGCCGAAAGGTAGGCCATGCCCGCATCGTCCTGTTCCTCGGGAATGGCATATTCGAACACAGCCTCGCGCGCCTTAGCATGCGGGGTCTGCTGCTCGAGCACGATCCTCTCCTCGAGCTTCCCGTAATGCGAAAAATATTGTTTGTCGATGGTATCGAGCACCGGCTCGATGGGCATATCGCCCGCGATGACGGTGAGGGAGTTGCCGGGATGGTAATGCTTTTGATGGAAAGCGACGAAGCTCTCCTGCGTGAGGCTCGGGATGGCCGCCGGCGCGCCGCCCGCGTTGAAGCGATAAAAATTCGTGAACAGCGTGCGCTGCACGGCCTCCGCCATCTGCCGTTCGGGCGAGGACATCGCCCCCTTCATCTCGTTATATACGACGCCGTTTATAAGAAGCTTGCCCGCGTCATCCAGTTCGTAGTGCCAACCCTCCTGCATGAGGATCTCCGGTTTTACATAAATGCGCGGGTTCAAAACCGCGTCGAGGTAAACGTCCATGAGGTTATAAAAGTCCTGCAGGTTGGGCGACATGACGGGATAGGCCGTGAAATCCATGCCCGTCATGGCGTTGAGGAAGGTGTTGAGCGAGCCTTTGGTCAACTCGATGAACGGCTCCTTCACGGGATACTTGCGCGAGCCGCACAATACGCTGTGTTCCATGATGTGCGGCAGGCCCGTATCGTCCGTAGGCGCAGTGCGAAAGCCGATCATAAAGAGCTTTTGCGGATCGCCATCTTCGATGTGCACGAGCGTCGCTCCGGATTTCACGTGCTCGTATACGTTGAGCGCGCCGTTGATCTCCTTGATGCTTTCCCGGGAAATAAGTCGGAATGCCGCGGATTCTGCCATAGAAGTGTCTCCTTTTCTCTTATAGGCTACGAAACTTCGGCGCATTTTATCGGCAAATGCCCCGCCTGTAAATTTTACCACACGCGCGGGGACTTGCAAAGCAATCCGCGACGCCCCAAAGGTGCTTATAGGTCGCGCCGGATAGGAGAAAAAGGTCATAAATCCCCGCTTTGGCGCGTTTTTGTTGCGCCGTGTTCACAATTATTCCTTTGCCATTGCTTCGCTTTGTGGTAATATGATTAGGATTGCATTAACGTTGAGTATGTTGCGATGTGCGCCACATACGGGAGGGAAAGTTTGAGCAGAAAAATCAAAACAACGCTGATCTACCTGGCCATTGTGCTGGCTATCGTCATATTGATCACACAGCTCCAGCAGCAGGATACGGACACCAAACTCATCAAGTATTCCGATTTTCTCCAGCTTGTGCGGGAGGAGCAGATTGACGCGGTCGAGTTTATGGATGGCGAGGTCGTAGGCATCAAGAAGGGTTCCGAAAACAAAGAGCTCTTCCCCAGGCGATATGACTTCTATTTTAATGTGTCTACCGAGGAAGCGTTCCTTCGGGACATGAACGCCATCGCCGCAGAAAAGCTTGGCCTTGCGGATGCATCGCTGGTGACGCCCAACCAATACAGCTTCACCTACACCTACAATCCGCCGCCGGAGCCTTCGATTATCGAAATGATGCTGCCGTATCTGCTGATTATCGGCGCGTTCGCGATTTTTTACTATTTCGTGTTCCGTTCGCAAAACGGCGGCAACAAGGTGATGAGCTTTGGCAAAAGCCATGCGCGCACGCAGATAGACCCCAACAACAAAGTCACGTTTGACGACGTCGCCGGCGCGGACGAGGAAAAAGAAGAGCTGCGCGAGGTGGTGGAGTTCATGCGTTCCCCGCGCCGCTTCACCGAAATGGGCGCGCGCATTCCCAAGGGCGTATTGCTCGTAGGCCCGCCGGGCACGGGCAAGACTTTGCTCGCCAAGGCTGTTGCCGGCGAGGCTAAGGTTCCCTTCTTCTCCATTTCCGGCTCGGACTTCGTTGAAATGTTCGTAGGCGTGGGCGCGAGCCGCGTGCGCGATTTGTTCAGCACTGCCAAGAAGAGCGCGCCTGCGGTCATCTTCATCGACGAAATCGACGCCGTTGGCCGCCAGCGCGGCGCAGGCCTCGGCGGCGGACACGATGAGCGCGAGCAGACGCTCAACCAACTCCTGGTTGAAATGGACGGGTTTGCCGTAAACGAGGGCATCATCGTGATTGCGGCAACCAACCGCCCGGATATCCTCGACCCCGCATTGCTGCGCCCCGGCCGGTTCGACCGGCAAATCACCGTCAACTACCCGGACGTGAAGGGCCGCGAGGAAATCCTAAAAGTACACGCAAAGGGCAAGCCCTTTGGTCCGGATGTGGACCTCGCCGTGCTCGCTAAGCGAACCGTCGGCTTTACGGGAGCGGATCTTGAGAACGTGCTCAACGAATCCGCCATCCTCGCCGCGCGCTTTAAGAAGAAGTACATCACGATGGCCGAGCTTGAGGAGGCCATCACCCGCACGATCGTCGGCCCCGAGAAGAAGAGCCGCGTTATCACCGCCGAGGACAAGCGCATCACCGCCTACCATGAGGCGGGTCACGCCATCGTCGCGCGCGTGCTGCCCGGCTGCGACCCCGTGCACGAAATTTCCATCATCCCGCGCGGCATGGCGGCGGGCTACACCATGACCATGCCTGACAAGGACGACAACCACACCACGCGCGGCAAGCTCCTCGACCACATTGCGGAGCTTCTGGGCGGCCGCGTCGCCGAGAGCGTCACGCTCGATGATATTTCCACCGGTGCCTACAACGACCTGCAGCGTGCGAGCGACCTTGCCCGCAAGATGGTCGTGGAGTACGGCATGAGCGATGCGATCGGCCCCGTGTTCCTAGGCGGGCAGACCGAGGTGTTCATCGCCAAGGACTGGGGACACCAGCGCAACTATTCCGAGGAGGTCGCCTCCCGCGTGGATGTGGAGATCCGCCGCATTCTCGACGAGCAGTTCGAGAAGGCGCGAAAGGCTATCACCGAAAACCGGGAAGCGCTCGAGCGCGTGGTTGCGGCATTGCTCGAATATGAGCGCATCGACGGCGACGAGTTCGAAAAGCTTTATAAGGGCGAAGAAGTCGCCATCGAATCCTTTGCCGAGCGCCGCACCCGCCTGGAAACCGCAGATCCCGAGGTCCTAGCCCGGGAGGAAGCCGCGCGCCAGGCAACCGACAAGGGCGAAGGTTCACAGGACAATCCCGATTCACAAGCATAAGCACAGCATTTGCCCCGCGCCTCTCGGTGCGGGGCTTTTTATGTCCTGCATTTTCACTTCTGCTGCGCCGCGTCCCGCGCGTGTAAATAGCTAAGATACCCCTCCATGCCATCGGCGTCGCTCACGCGAAGCGCCTCGATTGCCATGCCCTGCATGAGCATCAGCAGCACCAGTGCGCCGGGAACGATCACATCGTGCCGGTCGTGGAGCAAAGGATGGGCAGCGCGCGCGGCAGCGCCCGCGTCGTGAAGTGCAAGGGCTGTTTGTTCCACCATCTCGCGCGTGAGAAGGCAAGCGTTGACCGCTTCTTTATTATATTGCACAAGGCCCAGGGAAAGCGCCGCAAGCGTCGTCACCGTGCCGCCCACGCCCGTCCACCGGTCAATGTAAATGCGCGGAAAGCGGAAGATGCCCCCCGCGGCGTGTGCGAGCTTCTCCCGCATGCCCTCAAAGCTCGTTTCCTCCCCAATGAGGTCCTTCGCGCGTACGCAGCCAAGCGGAAAGCTCGCCCGATAGCCGGAGAAGCTCATCTGGCTCGATCCGCCGCCCACATCCACCAGCCCGCCTTCCTCGGCGCCCGCTCCAAGGACGGCATAGTCCGCCTCCCGCTCGCCGGAGAGCACATCCGCCTCGATGCCGCAGCGTTCGCGCAGCGCCTTTAGAAAAACCGCCGCGTTCTTGGCATCCCGCACAGCGCTCGTCGCGTAGGCGCACGGCATAAGCCCCTCGCCCTGCGCAAGGCGCACGAAGGTTTCCACCGCCAGGAGGCTTTTTCCCATCGCCTCCTCCCGGAGCGCGCCCGTATCGATGAGTCCTCCCGCTAGGCGCGTAGTAATCAGCTGCTTGTTTCCATCCGCCCCCAAATAGCGAACCGAGTTGCTGCCGATGTCGATGATTGCGTATCGCTGTTCCATACTTCCCTCCTCCATTCCCTGCGATGATAGTATACCAGATGTGCGGGTGTGCTTCACCGAAATTTCACGATTGCACACTTGCGTTTTAGGCGCGGGCGCAGTACCCTAGAAAGGCTGATTATTAAGCGCTTAATAACCTTGCGCTCACGGAATCCGAAAGGAGAGCTTCCATTGGCAAAAATACTGAAATACGCAAAGCCGTTTATACCGGCCATTATCCTCGCGGTGGCGCTGCTGCTCGTGCAGGCGTTAAGCGACCTCAACCTGCCAAACTACATGTCGAATATCGTCAACATCGGCGTGCAGCAAAACGGTGTGGAGCACGCGGCGCCCGATGCTATCAGCGAAAGCGGCATGCAGCTCATGCGCACGCTCATGGCGGATGAAGAGAAGGAACTCGTCGCAGCGGCATACACGCTCACGGACGCAGCCTCGCTCAACGAGGCGGGGAAATCCTACGCGAGCCTTTACCCCAATGCCAGCGAGCGCCTCTATGTGAGAAGCGCGAACGCTGAACTTGTTGCGCTCGATTCCGCCTTTGGCACCGCGACGTGGACGATGATCACGCTGATGCGCGATTACGCGGCCGCGGCGGGCATGGACGGCGCAAGCCTCCCGGCGGACTCCGCGGACATCGACCTCGATCGTCTGTATCAAATGCTGCCCCTGCTGGAGAGCCTTCCGCCGGAGACCATCGCAGCTGCGCGCGATAAAGCTGCAGCGAACGATGACATGCTGCGCAACCAAAGCGGCGTTTTGCTGGCAAAGGCCTTCCTTATGGAGCTTGGCGCGGACATGGCCGCTCTCCAGCGCACGTACATTGTGCGCGTGGGTCTTATGATGCTTGCCATCGCCCTCGCGGGCGGCGTGGCGACGGTTCTGGTGAGCTTGCTTGCCTCCCGCATCGCCGCGGGCGTGGCGCGCAACCTCCGGCAGGATGTGTTCACGCGCATCGAAGGCTTTTCCAACAACGAGTTTGACCGGTTCTCGACCGCCTCGCTCATTACGCGCTGCACCAACGATGTGTCGCAGATTCAAATGCTGCTGACCTTTGGCATTCGCATGGTGTGCTATGCGCCCATCATGGCCGTGGGCGGCACTGTAATGGCGCTTCGTAAGTCCACCTCCATGGGCTGGATCATCGCTGCGGCGTGCGCGTTGCTCATCGGCATCCTGTTGGTGCTCGTTTCCATTGTAACCCCGCGCTTCAAGATCATGCAAAAGCTCGTGGATAAGCTCAACCTCGTCTCCCGCGAGAGCCTCAACGGCCAGCTGGTCATCCGTGCGTTTGCCACACAAGCGCATGAAACGGCGCGCTTTGAGCAGGTGAATGCCGATTTAACGGGCTTGAACCTGTTCGTCAACCGCACGATGACCCTGCTCATGCCCTTCATGTCGCTGGTGATGAACGGCGTGTCTCTCCTGGTCGTATGGGTAGGCGCGCACCAGATTGCCGAAGCTTCGATGCAAATCGGCGATATGATGGCCTTTATTCAATATGCCATGCAGATTATCTCTTCGTTTTTGATGATCTCCATGATGTTCCTGTTCCTGCCACGAGCGGCGGTATCCGCAGAGCGCATCGCGGAGGTGCTCAATACCGAGCCAAGCGTGCACGACCCCGAATCGCCCATCGGCTTTGACCCCGCCAAGAAAGGCCTCGTGGAGTTTCGCAACGTTTCCTTCCGCTACAGCGACGCGGAGGAGGACGCGGTTTCCAACATCAGCTTCACCGCGCGATCGGGAGAAACCACGGCGATCATCGGCCCCACAGGCAGCGGAAAATCGACCATCGCAAGCCTTCTGCTGCGTTTTTACGACGCGAGCGAGGGACAGGTGCTCGTAGAGGGCGCTAACGTGCGCGAGGTTTCACAAAAGGCGCTGCGCGACAAAATCGGCTATGTGCCGCAAAAGGCTGTGCTGCTTTCAGGCACCATTGCCTCGAACCTGCGCTACGGACGCCAGGACGCCACCGACGAGCAGCTCACCACTGCCGCAGGCACCGCCCAAGCGCTGGATTTCATTCAGGAAAAGCCGGAGGGGTTCGATTTCGAAATCGCCCAGGGCGGTGCGAACGTCTCCGGCGGGCAGAAGCAGCGCCTCTCCATAGCGCGCGCTTTGGCGAAGGAGCCTGAAATCTTCGTGTTTGACGATAGCTTCTCCGCGCTGGACTTTCGCACGGATGCGGCGCTCAGGCAAGCGCTTGCGGCGCGCACGCAGCAAAGCACGATCCTCGTCATCGCTCAGCGCATTAACACCATCATGAACGCGCAGCAGATCATCGTCCTCGAGGATGGCAAAATCGTCGGGCGCGGCACGCATGGGGAGCTGCTCAAGAGCTGCCCGGCTTATTATGAGATCGCATCCTCGCAGCTCTCCAAGGAGGAACTCGCATGAACGAGCAGAATAACGCAAGGCCTGCACGCGGGCCCTTAGGCGGGCACGGCCCCATGGGAGGCCCCGGCATGGCGCGCGGCGGCGAAAAAGCGAAAAACTTCAAAGGTTCGATGAAAAACCTCATCGGCTACCTCGGCGCCTACCGCTTCCTGATCCTGGCGGTATGGGTGCTCGCCATGGCCTCCACGGTATTTATGATCTTCGGGCCACGCGTGCTGGGCACCGCCACGGATGAGTTGTTTTCCGGGATCATGGCGCAGGTCGCGGGCACGGGCAATATCGATTTTGCGGCCATCGGAAAAATACTCGTGCGCCTCATTTTCCTCTACGGCATAAGCGCGCTGCTCTCCTACGTGCAGGGCTATCTCATGTCCGGCGTTACGGCGGATATCTCCAAGCGCCTGCGCAGGGACATCAGCGCCAAAATACACCGCCTGCCGCTTTCGTATTATGACAGGGTGACGCACGGTGAGGTCCTCAGCCGCATCACCAATGATGTGGATACGCTGGGCCAGTCCATGAACCAGAGCATCACGCAAATCATCACCTCCATCACCTCGCTCTTGGGCATTCTCATTATGATGTTCTCCATCAGCGTGCCCATGACGTTTGTCGCCCTGTGCGTGCTGCCGGTATCGATGGGTTCCGTCCTCTCGATCATCAAAGCCTCGCAGCGCCACTTCAAACGGCAGCAGGAATACCTTGGCCGCGTCAACGGCCACGTGGAGGAGATGTTCTCGAGCCACACGCTCGTGAAAGCCTTCAACGGCGAGGAGGAATCCACACGCGTCTTTTCCCAGGAAAACAATACCCTATATAACTCAGCCTGGAAGGCGAACTTCTTCTCCGGTCTCATGATGCCCATCACGGGCTTCATCGGCAACATCGCGTATGTCGCCATTTGCATTCTGGGCGGCTATTACGCCGTCAACGGCCGTATGACGGTGGGCGGCATCCAATCCTTCATCCAGTACGTGCGCTCGTTTAACCAGCCCATTGCGCAGATCGCCAATATCTCGAACGTTTTGCAGCAGACCGCCGCCGCGGCCGAGCGCGTGTTCGAGTTCCTCAACGAGCCGGAGGAGACGCCGGACCCCGAAAACGCGCTTCTCATCGCCGGGGCGGAAGAGGAAAACCCGCAGCCCGGCAGCGTCCGGCTCAGCGGCAACGTTTGCTTCGAGCACATCAGCTTTGGCTATACGCCGCAGGAGCCGGTCATCCGCGACTTCTCCGCCTGCGCAAACCCGGGGCAGAAGATTGCCATTGTCGGTCCCACGGGCGCGGGCAAGACCACCATCGTCAAGCTTCTCATGCGCTTTTACGACGTGAATGCAGGCCAGATTTCGCTCGATGGGCATGACATCCGCCTGTTTGGGCGAAACGAGCTGCGCACGCATCTTGGCATGGTTTTGCAGGACACGTGGCTCTTCTCCGGCACCATCGCCGACAATATCCGCTACGGCAAGCTCACCGCGAGCGACGAGGAAGTGCAAGCCGCCGCGCGCGCGGCGCAGGTAGACCACTTCGTGCGCACATTGCCCGATGGGTATAACGCGCTCATCAACGAGGAGGTCAACAACATTTCCCAGGGGCAGAAGCAGCTTTTGACCATTGCGCGCGCCATCCTCTCCGACCCGGATATCCTCATCCTCGACGAGGCGACAAGCTCCGTGGACACGCGCACGGAACATCTCATCCAGCGCGCGATGGATAACCTTATGCGCAACCGCACGAGCTTCGTCATCG
>CAYNDC010000028.1:0-10535 GCA_964396085.1 uncultured Clostridium sp.
GGCCGCTCCCACGAGCAGACCGCGAATGTCGATTCCGCACACGGCCGCCGCCAGGAGGCCAACCGCCGAGAGTTCGCTAAAGCGCCCGCCCACGCCATCCGGCACGTAGAAGGTTTCGAGGTTTTCCTCCCGTGCGATTTTGATGAGATTGCCCTTGTTTTCATCGGTCGTAGCGATGACATGCGCGCGCCAGTTCTCGTTTAGCCGCTCCTTCAAAAGGGAGGTAAAGAGTAGAAGCTGCGCCATCGTCTCCGACGTGCTGCCGGATTTTGTAATGACGTTAAAAACGGTTTTCTCAAGATCGATCACATCCAGCAGTGCCACCATGCGCTCGGGATCGATGTTGTCCTCCACGTAGAGCCGCGGACCGGGGCGCGTCTGGGCAGGCAGCTCGTTATAGCGCAGGTGCGAAAGCGCCTGCTGCACGGCAATAGGGCCAAGCGCGCTGCCACCGATGCCCAGTATAACAAAGGTCTCGGCCTTCGCGCGCACATTCTCAGCCGTACGGCTGATCTTGCGTACGGTCTCCGCCTGATTAAAGGGCAGCTCGCGCCATTTCATGTTTGAGCGGCCACGCTCCACGCCCTCAAACGCTTCTTGGCAGCGCGGTAGCATCGCATTGAGCTCGTCCTGCGTGATGCCGTGCTCGCCGACGCGCTGCGCCATCATGTTATGATAATCGACCCGGATTCGCATGGCATTTCGCCACGCACCGTCAGCATACTGTTCGGTCATAAAGAAAACCTCCGGTTTTAATATGATGGGTTATTATATCACATATGCATGGCTTTGCCCTCATAAATTTGACCGAAGGAGAGGCGATCGCATGGATTCCAAACGCAAACGGGCTTTGGTTGCCCTTGGCACCGCGCTAACGCTCGTGGTCATCCTTCTTGCGCTCTCATGTGAAAGGCAAGCGCCTAATTACGCTCACATCAGCCTTTATGTAATCGACGCTTACACGCTGCGCCCGCTCGAAGGTGCAACGATCGTGCTGCCCGAAAGCGGAATTACGGGCGAATCAAACGCCCGCGGCACGGCGTTCCTTTCCTCCATCCCCATCGATACGAACAGCGCGTTCAACCGCCTGACAGGCGCAGAATACGGAGAAATCACGATGCTCATCTACGCTAAGGGCTATCTCCCCTGCGTTTGGTTTAAGGTGCATATGTACCCCTCGCGCATCCGTAGCGGCCCGACCATCTATATGTTCCCCGAGGGTAGCGAGGAGGTAAAGGTGACCGTATTTACAGAAGCGCCGGAGGATTTACTGATGCAGGAGTTTGTGCGGCGCTTCGCCCCCGCGCAATAGCCGGCAACCCAAAGAAAAGTTTACACGCCGACCCTTTTGCAAAGGGCATTCGGATGATATAATCGCTTCATGGAAACAAAAGCACAAAAACGCAGCCGTACGCGCGAGGAATGGAGGCAGGTCCTCTACCGTCTACCTTGGCTTTTGCTGCTGCCCTTAGGCTACGGGTTAACCAAACTTGCCGCTGCGCACCCCGATGACACGGAGGTGCTCTTTAGCACGGGGATTTATCCCTATATCAGCGTTTTCGTGGGGAAACTCAGCTCTTTGGCGCGCTGGGTCTCCCTTGCCGAAGTGCTGATCATCATCACTCTACTCACGATCATCCTGATCGTTGTGGTCAAACTTGTGCGCCTCATCATGGGGAAGCTGAGTTTCGCGCGCTTCGTGGGTTTTCTCGTGTCGCTCTTCATCGCCTTTGGTGTGCTGTTTAACCTGTTCTATTTCGAGTGGGGGTTTAACTACTTCCGTCCCTCGCTATACGAGCGCATGGATCTGGATGTTGAGGCGCGCCCGGTGGAGGAGCTTGAATCGCTCTGCTACGAGCTAGCCACCCGTGCCGCTGCCCTGCGCACCGAGGTGGAAGAGGACGAAACCGGCGTCTTTACGCTGCCCGAAGGGTATGCGGCCTACTTTAACCAGATTCCCAACGCTTATGTGAACCTTGGCATGCGCGAGGCAGTATTCTCCGGCACAACGTATCCCGCAAAAGGCGTGCTCGCCTCACTCGGCATGAGCTACGCCGGCATATCCGGCATATACATCCCCTTTACCAACGAGGCCAACGTCAACATCGATCAGCCCGCGCTCTACCTGCTCTCCACTGCGGCGCATGAAACAGCGCATTTCCTTGGCGTCGCGCGCGAGGACGAGGCGAATTTCGTCGCCTACCTCGCCTGCACGAGCAGCGAAATCCCCGCGATCCAATACTCCGGCGCCATGCATGCGCTGACCAACTGCGCCAATCAGCTTTACGCTGCGGATCCCGACAAATATAACGGCGTGCGCGCCACCTACACCGAGGGAATGCTGCGCGACCTTGTCGATTACAACAAATACTGGGCGTCCTTCGAGGGGCCCGTCGAAGAAACAGTCACCCGCGTCAACGACAACTATCTCAAGTTCAACGCGCAGGAAGAGGGCGTCAAGAGCTATGGCATGATGGTGGATCTTTTGCTCGCCTACGCCGCGAAGTCTCCGGCCGATTAGAGAATCAATCCCCGAATGACGCAATCGCCTTTTTTAGAACCGCTTGGGCGACGGGTGCGGCCACTGTGCCTCCCCCGCCGCCATTTTCGATGACGACGCAAATCGCATAGGGATGTGCCTCGTCCTCAATGAAGCCCGTAAACCACGCATGCGGCGCTGCGTTCCCGCTCGCGGAAACCTCTGCCGTACCCGTCTTTCCGCATACGGTATATCCTTCAATCTGTGCCCGCGTGCCTGTGCCATCCTTGACCGCAGCGCGCATGCAGTTGTGTAAAAATGCCGCCTCATCGCCCTTGAGAAGCGTTTTATAGGCTACGCTCTCAAGCGCACGCACCACCGCGCCTTGAGCGGTTGTGGCCTCGTAAAGGAGACGTGGCGTCATCATCACGCCATCGTTAGCGATGGCGGATACGAGAAGGCACATATGCATGGGGGTCATGATGTCCGTATGCTGGCCTACGCCACTCCAGGCAAGCTCGAACGCCGATGTGCTTTTTTCAACTGTGCCGGTGTAGGTGACCAGTTCGCCGAAGTTCAACTCGCCGTTTAGGCCCAGTTCCTCGGCGGTGGCTTTCAATTTATCCGCGCCCAGCTCAAGTGCGATGCCGGCGAAGATGTTATTGCACGAATGAGCAAACGCCTCCTCCAGGGTCAGCTCCCCGTGCGCCTCGCCCTCCGCATCGCGCAGCAGCACATAGCCCGGCTTGGCGTTACCGTCCTCATCGAGCGCGAGCGTAGCGCCCACTCGCTTTCCGCTTTCCTTCTCAAACGCCATCACGCCCGTACAGGAGAAGGTTCGGCTTTGGGCGTTTGGCAAATAGCGAAGCGCCGCGATCGCCGTAATGATCTTAAAGGTGGAACCGGGCGTATAGCGCCCCATCGTCGCTCGGTTGACGAGGCTTCCCGCGGGCGGTTCGTAGGAGGAGGAGCCGATTTTCATCAGGTCAAAGGAGGGTGCACTGGTCAATGCGAGCACCTCCCCTATTTTATAATTCATCACGATAATGGCGCCCGCACGCCCGTCGAGCAGGGAGTACGCGTATTGACACAGCTTGGGGTCGATCGTGAGCGAAACATCTGCCCCGCGCCGCTTTTCGCCGCTCAACAGGGCGCCGAGCCGCGTTCCGGGGTCCGCATCGAACCCCAGCAGGTATTTTGCAAACAGCGACTGCGCGCCGATGGTCTGCCCCGCATTATCCCCCAGCGCATGCGCCGTGGCATAACGAAGTTCGTCATCCTTTACATAGGTGCGCGCACCTGTATCATCGCTCGAGGCGAGCGTTTCCCCGTTGCGTCCGCGAACATCACCCGCCGTGACGCGCGATTCCTGCGCGGCGACGCGGGTGTTATATGGGCTTGCGAACCAATAATCGCCATACGCATCGATGATATAAACCAAGTAAGCCGCCAGCAGCGCAAAAAGGACAAGAAACGCCACCAACAGCGTTTTAATGTTCCGGGAAGTGTTCATGCGTCTGTTTCCCCTTCCTGATCCTCGCCTTGCGCATCATCGTCAATGCCCCTCTCTGCCTGCTCGAGCCGCCGTTCAAGGACGGTGCCGTTGCGTGAGGCAATTCCCTGAAGCATGCCCGCGATCGCCATAAACGCGATCATCGAGCTGCCGCCGTAGCTGACAAAGGGCATCGTGATCCCCGTAAGCGGGATGAGCTTAATGACGCCGCCTATAATGATAAACGTCTGCACGGCGATCAGCGAGGCCCCGCCCAGTGCGCAAAGGGAGGAAAACCGCTCCTCACTGGCAAGGGCGATCATCGCGCCGCGCACGACCATGAGCGCGTAGAGCGCGATTACACCAACGCCAAAGAGGATGCCAAACTCCTCGCAGATGACCGCGAACACATAATCCGTTCGATAAGCGGGAATCAGCGTGGGCGAGCCCAGGCCGAACCCCACGCCCCATAGCCCGCCTGAGGCGATAGCCATAAGCCCCTGCGCAATCTGATAGCCGCTGGAGGAATAGGTCGCCCAAGGGTCGAGCCAAACCGCCACGCGCGCGCGCACATGGTCGAAGGCGAGATAACTCGCATACGCGCCTGCGGCGCCTGCCGCTATGCCGAGGAAAGTCGCCCCGAGCTTGCCTGTTGCGGCATAAAACAGGAAGAGGAAAACGCACAGCACGAGCATCGCAGCGCCCAGATCGCGCTGGAGCACAAGAAGGCCCGCGATGGCGGCCGCGAAGGTCATCGCCGGAATAAGCCGCCTCGGTGCGATGACGTCTGTCATGGCACTCGCGAGCACGATGATGAGCGCGACCTTCACAAACTCCGAAGGCTGAAACAGGACGCCGCCGATGCTCAGCCAGTTTCGCGCACCGCCGGATTCCTTTCCTACGAACAGGAGCGCTATGAGGATCAAAAGGCTCAACACCGCGAGGGGGATGCTTAAAACCCGGAGTATCGCAGGGCTTTTCATAACAGCCGTCATCCCGAGCAGCACGACTCCCCCCGCGAGCGCCATCATGAACTGGTGCAGCGCGGATTCTGCTGACATCCTATACTGTACTGCCATGCCAAGCGCCGTTAAAAAGGCGATGAGAATGAATAAAATCCTGTCTGCATGCGGCGCAATCCATAAAAGAGCAACATACTGCGCGAGGATGAGTGCGCAAATCAGAATACCGAAGAGCAGCGCAGCGCCGTCGAACGCCTCCCCAGAAAAGGCAAGCATCACAAAGCACGCCGCGATGAACATGAGCACCGCCCCGAGCACGCCCGCCACGCCTACATGCCTGATTCTATTCATGGCGCACTCCCCACATCTCCGGGCCTTTTTTCCCTGCACACAAAACAGACGTCCCGCATCCAAACAACGTCCCCGTCATGAAGGGCGCTCGTTCGCGCGGGCTTCGCACCGTTGATTTCACAAAAGCGCCTTTGCCGAGTTTGCAGCACAACTTCCCCGCGCTGGTGGAAGATGCGCGCATGCTCATCCTTGAGTTGCGTTTTTGGCAAAGGCACCTCACAGTCCCGCGCGGAACCGATGTAGGTATCCGCACCAACCGGAAAGTGCCTTCCCTTGTATACTTCGGGCGCGAGAATTTCGATGCCGCGCACCGAAATGTCCGCGAGACGGCGCACTTCGCGCAAACGCCTTCCCTCAGTGAGAGAGCGCATGACGACACCGATGATCACATAAGCCAAGAGCGCAACAAAAAGATACCGCATGACTGACGCGGCAACCGTGTAGGCCGTTTCGTTCATGGCGGTACCTCCGGGCGGTCTTTATTCGCTAAGTTTACCACTCGACCGCCCCGCTGTTTACAAAGCTTTTGTGAATCCGTGCGCGCCGCTTAAAGCAAAGGAGAGCTGAGCAGTTCGATTTTGGTTTTTTCCAGATGCGTGCGTAAAATCGCGCTGGCGAGAACGATGTCATGGTTTTTGCACGCATCGATGAGCGCCTTGTGCTCGTTGATGGACTTGATGCGCTCCACATCCTGACGCACGTAAAACGGATGCAGATAGCGGTCGACGTTGGCGTGGAGCTGGTCGATCATCCCCATCGCTACCTGGTTATTGGAGGGGGAATAGAGCGCAAAATGCAGTTTGAGGTTCAACGCATCGAAGTTCTTGGTTTCCATCTCCTGCTCGAATTGACTAAGGGCGTGCTCGGCGTTATCAATATCCTGATCGGTAAGGAAACCGATCGCGGCGTTCAGCGTACCCACCTCGAGCATGATGCGCGTATCCATAACATTTTCCATCTCATGGCGCGAAAGTTTGGTGACGACCGCGCCCCTGTTGGGGAAAATCCGCACAAGCCCTTGCGCTTCGAGCTGGCGGAAGGCCTCCCGCACCGGGATATGGCTTACGCTGAGCGCGGCGGATATTTCATCCTGCCTAAGCGGCATGTCTCCGGGCAGGACGCCGCGAACAATCGCCGTGCGCAGGACCTGAAAAACCCAGTCACGGGCGGCCATAGAGCGGGGCTGCATCTCGTGTGCAATATTCGAGAGTTCCATTACCCTACCTGCCTTCGCTATTAGTATCATATATAATTTTAGCGAAGTGCAAATAAACAGTCAAGCTTAATGTATACATTCCGGTTTATGCAGCATCGTCGTCAAATTCTGAATCCTCGATTGGGATGCCCTCATCGGAAGGCCAGAACCCGTTTGCAGCAAAGACCGTGAGCGAAATGCGGGCCGTTTCGGGGCCCGTGACCCTCTTTCCGTTAATGATCAGCTCGGGATGCTCCGGCACGATGTAGTATGTATACGTTCCAAAAAAAGCGTCTGCGTCCTCATAGGTAACGCGCCCGCGCACGCCGCTCCATTGCTTGAGCAGGCTCGTTTGCCCGTCCTGCGCAATGCGGTAGAGCTTATAGGTGCTTGTTTCATCCACCGGTGTAAAGCTGATCAACGGCTTCCCCTCATCCGAGAGGAGCGCGCTGAAACTGCGCGCCGCGGCCGGCACCGCCCAATAGGACGTGCCCATGGTGGGTTCTGTCCCCGCGACGAACAACTCCCGCACGACGCTCGCGCCTGGCGTAAAGGCGTTTGCGAGCACCGCCGTGTGGCTCGTGCGCATGGTATGCCCGTCCAGCTTAACCTCCACGATCCCCTCGGGGCGCGCGAACTCGCGCGCCTCCAAATCCGGGTAGAGCTGCGTAAACACCTGTGCGAGCATCTGCGCGGGATAATTGCCGCCCGTCGCGCCCTCGGGTAGCGCACCGTGCGCGGTGGAGTCATAGCCCATCCACACGCAGGCGGCATAGTCGGGGCTGTAGGCCGCCATCCAAGCGTCCCTGTTGCCATCCCCTTCCCCCACTGTGCCCGTTTTGCCTGCAAGTCCCAGCCCGAGCGCGCCAAGACGCCTACCGGTCCCCTCGCTGATGGCGCTTTGCAGCATTGAGGTGAGGATGTATGCGTTCTGCTCGCTCATCACGCGCACGGGTTCATTTGCGTGCACGTAGAGCACTTCCCCTTTGCTGTTAGCGATGGCGCGCACGAGATAAGGCGCCTCATATACGCCGCCTGCGGCGAATGCCGCG
Source organism: uncultured Clostridium sp. (assembly GCA_964396085.1). GTDB lineage: Bacteria > Bacillota > Clostridia > Christensenellales > CAG-138 > Phil1. The sequence continues at coordinate 7,532 of CAYNDC010000028.1, forward strand.
TAAGCACCGGACATCTGCACAGGCGATACGCCGTAGGCAAAGCCGCCAAGCGCCAAAGTCAAGCTGTTGTCCTCCTCGTCGAACTCCACGCCCAAGAGCTGCGCAAATTCTTTGCAACGCGCGACGCCGATATCGTCCATCAGCTTCACCGCAGGCACGTTGAGCGAGCGCTTGACCGCCTCGCGCATCGTCACCCAGCCATAGTATTGGTCCGAAAAATTGCGCGGCGAATAGCCCGCAAAGTCCGCTCGCTCATCCAGCAGCGCGGTAGCCGCCGTATACGCGCCAAACTCCAGCGCCGGGCCATAGACGATGAGCGGTTTGATCACCGATCCCGGCTGCCGCCGGATATCCGTCGCCCGGTTGAAGGCTGCGGCCGCATCCACGCTGCGTCCGCCCACGAGCGCCGCTATGGAACCATCCTCCACGCGCACGACCGAAAGCGCTCCTTCGCAATCCTCTGTGGGAAAGAGTGCGCCGTCTTTGAACAACTCCTCGCAAGCGGTCTGCAACTGAGCATCTGCTCCGGTATAGATGCGGTACCCGCCCGCTAGCATTTCCTGCGTAGTGCAGCCGAGTATTTGAGCCGCCTGCGCAAGCGCCGCGTCGACATAGTAGCCGTGTTTGTGCTGGACTTGGGGCAAAATAGCTAGAGGCTCCGCCGCGGCCGCGTCCTGCGCCGCCGTGTCGATGAAGCCACACTCGCGCATGAGCGTGAGAATGAGGTTTCGCCGCGTGCGTGACGCTTCCGGCGCAATATGCGGGGAATAGCGCGCGGGCGCTTTCAATATGCCTGCAAGCGTCGCAGCCTGCGCGAGGGTGAGCTCGCTCGCATGCACGCCGAAATAGCCGAGCGCCGCAGCCTCCACGCCGTAGTATCCCCTGCCAAAATTGTTATAGTTTAGGTACATCTCGAGGATTTCGGCCTTGTTGAATTGCCGCTCCATCTGATAGGCGAGCACTGCCTCCTCGAGCTTGCGGGACATGGTTTTCTCCGTACTCAGATGCGTCCATTTAATCAGTTGCTGCGTAATGGTGGATGCGCCCTGCACATAGCTGCCGGCCTTGAGGTCCTGCCAGGCTGCGCCAAAGATGCGGATGATGTCCACGCCGGGATGCTCGTAATATCGGTTATCCTCTGCGGCGATGACCGCCTGCTGCACATGAAGCGGGATCTCATCGATGGAAACCCACACGCGGTCCTCCCCGGCATCGAGCCGCGTCATTTCCGTGCCGCTATCATCGTAGACGATCAGCGTTTGCGCAACGCCTAAAATCTTTTGGGCATCGAACTTGCGCCACGCATCGAGGCTGAGTAGCTTCACCGCAAAAAAAAGGACGAACGCAGTGATGCTCAGCGCCCCCAAGAGGAAAAGAGTCCTGATGATTCTTCCCAACAAGCTTCTATTGGGACTTTTAGGGTTTACATGATTGATTCGATCCGTGCGCTTCATTCTCCGCCTCCGAATGTTATTGTACCCGAAGGACGGCGGCTATAACCCTACCTGCGCGGGATCAGCGCGGACTTTATGCGTTCGAGGTAGATTTTCGTGCAAATCCAGTACAGCACATCAAACACGGCAAAACCAACTTCCAGCACAAGGATCATCGCCCATACGGGCATAGGCAGTGCAGAGGACAGAGTTGTTATATCGAAATGAAAGAGGAAAACGGCCGCGAGGACGCCGAGCGCCGTAAACGCATTGGAGTAGAGCATGCAAACGAGGAAGCGGACGAACCGGTCCTCCATGCGCCTGGCAAACCACGTGCGGAAAATCCCGTAATGGCCCAACAGCGCCGCATACGGCGCGATGGCTAGCGCGTTGGGCAAAATCAGCAAGCCCATCGCCAAAGAGGCCGCGAACGACACGATGGCGCCAATGTAAAGCTCCTCATCCACCAGCATATACACAAAAACGCTCGATAGGAAATAGAGCGCGAGTCGCCCCGTAGGCAAAACCGCGGCGGCATAGAGCGAAAGCACGGTAAGCGCGGTGCACATGGCCCCGATGGTAATGATTTTTGTGGAATCGAGTTTTCGCACCCTTACATGTTCTCCGTTAATCGATATCAAATCAGCAGCAGCGAATTAAATCGCCGCCCATGCACTCGCAGCAGCAGTCTGCGCACAGGAGGCTGCTGCATACGTCGCAACCCGAGCACGAGCCACCCACGGGAGACGAGGCCGTGCGCAAATAGGGGTTGCCGGTCGCCTGAAGCGTTTTGTAGGCCTGGGCGTATTCCTGGTTGCCCGGCTCCTGATGGTACGCGCGGCCGATATAATCCCGCGCCCTATCATACCAGCCCTCGCGAAGGCTGATGATGCCATACAGGTAGTACCATTCGGCGTTACGCGTTTGGATCATATCGAGCACGCGCTTGGCACCCGCCAAGTCGTTGGCGTTGATGAGCGCGCGCGCCCGCGCAAACTCGGCCGCATTTGGCCCCGAATAGGAGCCGCCCTGCCCGCTGTACCAACCGCCGGAGTACCCTCCGGCGCCTGCGTCTGCAGAGGAACTCGTGCTCTTTCGCGTGAGAGTATCGTAAGCTTCGTTGATTTGCTTGAGCCGCTCATCGGCCAGCTCCTTAAGCGAGGGGTCCTGGTATTTATCCGGATGGTATTTTTTCACCAGTGCCAGATAAGCAACCCTGATCTCTTCCTGCGTTGCGTCCGCAGCCACGCCGAGCACCTTATACGGGTCCATTCCCTCTCCCTCCGAGCGCGGACTGCGTTTTTGCCGTGCAGCCCATCAGCATTATATTATCGAGGATGTGCGCGTTGGATGCAAGCGCAATCAGCTCGTATGCAGCAATAGCTTGGTTGAGCGAATAATTCAGCAAAAACGAAGCGCGTGTCTTATCCGCCCCGGCGGCATTGAAGGCGTTGTAATTCCCCGCTTTTGCATCCTTTTCGCGGTCCTCCCACGCATCGATGAGGTAGATCCATTTGCCAAGATTATAGCCAAGCGCCTGCATGGCTACCCGCTGCACGTTTTGCTCCCCG
>CAYNDC010000029.1:0-9960 GCA_964396085.1 uncultured Clostridium sp.
GCCGCATCATGCCCTTTGGTGAGAGCCGCCTTGAGCAGACCGCCGCGCGCCTTGGCATCCAGGCTAAAGCGAGCCTGCCCATCGACCCCAAGCTCGCCGGCGCTTGTGATAGCGGCCTCATCGAGCTGTTCGAGGGCAGTTGGCTGGACTCCCTCGCCGATATGATCGAGCAGCGGATTCAATAGCCCCTTATGCAACAGTATAACGGCGCGCCTCACGGCGCGCCGTTTGTGTGTTCGATGCCTACCAATGGCGCAGCAAGCATCTCCTGCTCATCGTCGCCTGCAAAAAAGTCCAACATCCAACATGCGTACCCCTCGGCACAGCCTTCCATCCAATCCCCCCGATGCGGCTCCATCTTGCGCCTCCCATGCTTTGATGGGATCAGTATGCGCCAAAGAGCCGAATCGAAACCGGAAAGCCTCGCGGCCACGCGCCGAACATCGGTTGCAGCGCAGGCTCAAAGCGGCGATGCTCCCGGTCTGTCTCTTGCCGTTTCGATTGCCCTCACGGTATTACATAAATATGCTTGACAATGTGAACATATTGTAACTATAATGTAATTGGAATCGAATCGTCTCACCGGAGCATCTTGACGAACGGGCACACCCGTTAAAAGGCGGGGTCGCAAAGCTAGAGGGCCTAAACGCGTCATGAAAACGCGCAGGGCAGCCAGTTGCCAAACAAGGGCTTTTTTGTGTTCGCAGCAGCGGCGCAGGAAAGCGCGCCGCACAAACCGGGTTTTCCCCGGGACGAACGGGCACACCCGCCAAAAGGCGGGGTCGCAAAGCTAGAGGGCCTAAACGCGTGATGAATGACGCGCAGGGCAGCCAGATGCCGAATTTGGAGAAAGGAATATACCCGTGAAAAAGATTCTCAACCGCTGCGCTGTGCTCTTTGTGCTCATCCTCTCACTCTCCGCCATAATGCCGCAGGTCGCCCTGGCCGAAGTCGGAACATTGATGAGCGTTCCGGGCACGGAGCAAAGCAGCGCCGTAGGCAACGGCATCGACACTTCAACTTCTCAGCTGGGTTACATCACGATCCAATACAGCGACGGCACCTCCGCGGCCATGCGCGCGGGCGTGTGCTTCAACGGCGGGAGCTGGTCCTACTACTCCTATGAGATGGGCAAGACGAAGAAGCTCGAGCTTAAGGGGGGCAGCGGCAGCTACTCTGTGGCGCTGTATAAGAAGGTAAGCGGAAATTATGTAAGCGTCGCCAGCGCAAGCTTCACGGCCGTCATTTCCGGCACCGCGCCCACAGGCTCCGCCTTTGGCGGTTTCGCCGGCACGGCGGGCGCATCGGCGTACCCGCAGTATCTTGGGAGCGTGAGCGAAATATCCTTTAGTGCAAACGATTCCGTCTGCAAAAAGGCGGCGGCGCTGTGCAAGGGGCAAAAGGGAGATCAGGCGAAGATCCGCGCCATTTATAACTACATCGCGCGCAATTTCAAATACGATTACGATTTCGCCGGCAAGGTCATCTCGGGCCAGATTCGCTCCTACACGCCCGACCCGGCGAATATCCTCTCCAACAAAAAGGGCGTCTGTTACGACTTTGCCTCCCTGTTTGCCGCCATGTGCCGCAGCCAGGGCATCCCGTGCAAGCTGGTCAAGGGATACAGCACGAAGGTGAGCGGCTACCATGCGTGGAACAGCGTGTATGATTCCAAGACCGCCCAATGGTACACCATGGACCTGACGCTCTCGATAGCCAAAGGCAACCGGACCGCCTCGCGCTTCTCCGCCTGCTGTTTAGATGATAAATACTATACGCCCAACAGCAGTACCTAAGGCAGTTGCGTACAGAGCAGGGCCGTTGCCCGCGAGAGAGATACCTAACACAACAGGGAATATTGCTCGCGGCTTTCACGAAAAAGGAGCCGCAAGGGACGTGCGCCCGGCATGCGCGGTGTTGTGGGCAGCACCCGGGCTCACCCGCAGTTTGTGCGCTGGCGCAGCAAAAGGTCTCTGCGCGCGTTGATTTGCGCATAAATTGCCGTTTTCTGGTTTTGCGTCATTGTCAATCCCCTCTGCGGCGTATATAATATACGCATCCAAGGGGGAGCGAAATAATATTTTGTAGGAGGTTTCATCGATGGCTTATTGCGCGAAGTGCGGCCAGCAATACGACAACGGCGTCCGGTTCTGCCCTTCCTGCGGCGCGCCGGCGGATCCACCGGCCCAGCAGACGTATGAGGCGGCCCCGAACGATGCCGGGCAGGGAAGCTACCAGCAGCAGGCGAACTACCAGCAAAGCTACCAGCAGCAGGGCGGTTTTGCAGCCCAGGTAAACAACTTGAACAATACCGCCGATACGACCGCCGATTTTGACCCGGCAGACGTCGAGCAGAACAAGGCGATGGGCGTGCTCGCCTATCTCTCGTGGCTCGTGCTGATTCCGATTTTTGCGGCGCCCAAGTCGAGATACGCGCGTTTCCACGCCAACCAGGGACTTGCGCTCGCCATCGTCGAAATCGGTTGGTGGATCCTCACGTCGATCCTATCCTACATCCTCATTGCCATCGCCTGGCAGCTCGCCTTCATCTCCACCATTTTGGGCCTCGCCAACATCCTGTTCCTGGTGCTCGCCATTCTGGGCATCATCAACGCGGTCAACGGCAAGGCCAAGGAGCTGCCCATCATCGGCAAGCTGCGCATCCTCAAGTAACACGCAACGCGAATCATCAAGGCGGCCGCAAGGCCGCCTTCTATTGATTTACAGAGAACTTGCCCGCGGAATCCTATATCCTCCGGCAATTGCAAACGCGGGGGGAAGCGGGTACAATAAACGGGGAGGTGAGCGCATGTATTCTCTTGCGGCGCTGCTGGCGGGGGTTTTAATCGCCGTGATGGTGGCGTTCAACGGGGAGCTTTCCATGCTGTACGGCGTATACGCAGCGACGGCGCTGACCCACCTCGTGGGCCTTGCCGTGGTTGTGCCGCTTTGCATCGCAGGGCGCGAAAAGCTTTTCGTAAAACATGTGCCGTGGTATTTATACCTTGGCGGGGTGATGGGCGTGCTCATCACGGTGTGCAACAACATCTCCTTCGGGCGCATCAGCGTATCATCCATGCTGGCGCTCGGGCTTTTCGCGCAAAGCATTTTGGGCTTTGCCGTGGATCACTATGGCCTCATGGGCATGCCCCGGCATCCCTTTGGCAGCAAGAAGCTCTTCGGCCTTGCGCTCACGTTTGCGGGCATTGCCGTCATGACGGATACGTTCGACGCGCTTGCGGTTTCCGCTTCCCTGCTCGCAGGCGCGGTGCCCTTGGTTTCCCGCACGATCAGCGCGCGTCTTGCCGAGCGCACGAGCCTGCGGGTGAGCACGTTTTATAATTATCTCATCGGATTTTTTGTGGCGCTGCCCGTCGTGGCGCTGCTGGGCCGCGCAGAACCCGTGTTTTCGGCCCCTGCCTTCTCGCCGCGGATCTGGGTTTACCTTGGCGGGGCGGTTGGCGTGTGCGTGGTGATTCTGCTCAACCTGACCGTCACGCGCGTTTCCGCCTTTGGCCTGTCGCTGCTGCTGTTCATCGGGCAGGTGTTCGCCGGGCTTGTGATCGATATTCTTTTTCTCGATGCGTTCTCGCCGCGCCTGCTCGCAGGCGGCCTGCTCGTTGCCGCAGGGCTTGCGGCCAACGCGTTTGTTGATAAGCGGGAAACTGCCTAGCTAGATTTCTGCTGCGCGCGAAGCGCGCCCAAAGGCTCAGAATGGGTGCGCGGAAGGAATGAAAAGCGGCCGCCGAGATTTCTTCGGCGGCCGCTTTGACGGCATCCTATCTTTTGGTTCCCGAGAGCACATAACAGGCATCGGTATCGAGCTGCATATCTATACGGAATAAACCCTGAAAACGCTTAGCCTCTTCTGCGCAGGGAAGAAGGGGAACGGAGATGTGCTCCGCCTCGCTGCGACTGTGGCAGGCGTTTATCTGCGCGCGCCCGCCTTTGTGCAGCACAAAGAACCTGCCATGCGGCGCTAAGAGCGCGTGCAGCTGGCGCACAAAGCGCGCTTTGTCCATAAAATGCGGGTAAGCGTTGTAGGATACGGCAAGGTCGTAGCGCGTGCCGGGCGAAAACGTATAAAAGTCCTCCTCAAAAACACGCGCGCGCGGGTCGGGGTGCTTTTCACGGGCAAGCCTTGCCATTTCGGCGGAAAGATCTATGCCGTGCAAAAGCGCGGGGGAGGTCTCGAGTAAAGAGGGAAACAGCACGCCCGTGCCGCAGGCGATGTCGAGCACGCGCAAGCCCTCCTGCACGCCCGCCGCCAAAAAGAGCGCGCGCAGCGCCGAAGCGTCCGGCGGAGCACAATGCGCGTCCCAGTCCGCGGCGCGCGCGTTAAAAAAGAGTTTCATACACGCATGTTCTTCCATAAAAACCCTCTACACGTTTACTTTTTTGCCCCGCACGGGAGCTGCGAGCCCCGGTTTTTCGAGCGCGGTCACCGCCATGAGGGTGACCGGCGGCATGCCGTAAGGCGCGAGGCAAGGACAAGCCGCAGGGGTTATCGGCGCACCTTCGCTTGCGAGAAAGGCCGTCAATCCTCGTAGATTTCCGTCGCGCCGGCGATGGCGTCGCCCACGGACTGCTCCACGCAGCGTATCGCGCCGGGTGCGTCGCGGTTTTGGAGATATTCGTGAAGCTGCTGCGCGTTTTCATACAGCGACGCGACGCCGTACTTGCGCGCAAAGCGCGCCCAAAGGCTCAAAATGGGGGCGCGGAAGGAATGGTAAATCAGCGGCACCAGGGTGTTGCCGCTTACGAGCGCTAACTCATGGTAGTAACCAAACGCTGCCTCGGCAGCTTCCTGGGGCGTTTTCGCTTGGGAAAACGTAAAAAGCCGGGAGGAGAGCACCGCGATATCTTCCTCCGACGCCTTCGCAACGGCAAGCTCCGCTGCGAGGCGGTCGAGCACCAGTTTAATCTCGAGTATGGAGCGTACCTCGTCGCGCCGCAGGCGGCCGCCGTTATATTTCATGATGGAAAGCAGCGTGTCCGCGGTGCCGCTGCGCCTGTAATCGGCCACAAACGCCCCTACGCGCGGCTGTATTTCCACAAAGCCCTTGGCTTCCATTTCGCCCAGGCCCGCGTTGACTACCGCGCGGCTCACCTGCATGGCCTTAGCAAGCTCCCGCTCGGGCGGCAGCTTCGTGCCGATCGCAAGCCTGCCCGATAGGATCATGGACTCCAGCTCCTGTACAAAAAGCTCCTTGAGCGATGGCGCATTCAGCTTCGGAAATTGCATCGTCTGGCTTCTCCTTTCGTTGGCTCAACCACATACCAAAAGTATTTTAGCATGGTTTTCATGCCGTTTCAAGCGCAAACAAAGGGTAGAAGGGCGGAAACAAGCCGATTTGCAGATATATTTGACGAATAAATAACAAGGTGCTACACTTAGGGCAGATCTGGTTCAACCAGCAACATATCATGTGCGCGGCACAAACTATTTGGGAGGGTTTAGGCATGTTTCTGTTTGAGGCGATCCCATGGTACACATGGCTGATGTTCCTTGCCGTTACGGCGGGGCTCATTTTGCTCAACGAGTTTTCCCGCATCAACAAGTGGACGGCGCTTATCTGCTTTGCCGTGCTTCCGCTTGCGCTCACCCTGTTCGTGTGGCCGAAAACCGCTGGCGCGGATTCGAGCACAGGCACATGGTTCCATTGGGTCAAGGTGTATTCCGCGCTTGCGGGTTGTTTGGGCTTTTTGCTCATCCGCATGGTGAAAAAGGTGGAGCTGAGCAAGTTCCGCATCATTTTCCCGCCCCTCATACTCGCCGTGAACATCCTTGAAGCCTGCGTGCGCGACTTTCAATGCTTCGGCCTCAACGGCATGGTGGACGGCGTGATGATGGTGGGCGGCCCGTGGAACATTATGAACGGCGTCGCAGGCATTTTGAACATCGTTACCATATCCGGCTGCATGGGCATCTATGTAAGCAGCGGCAAAAAGCGCGACATGATGTGGCCCGACATGCTCTGGTTCTGGGTCATCGCGTACGATATATGGAATTTCGCCTATGTGTACAACTGCGTGAGCGATCACTCGTTCTACGCGGGTGCGGCGCTCCTCATCGCCCCCACGCTCGCTGCCTTCCTCATTAAAAAAGGCGCGTGGCTCCAGCACAGGGCGCACACGCTCGCTTTCTGGATGATGTTCACCATGGCGTATCCCACGTTTGTTGACGATACGATGTTTGCGGTGAAGTCGAGCCATAACCCCGCCGCACTCTTTATTGTGAGCGCGCTGGCGCTTGCCGCCAATGTCGCCGTGCTCGTGTACGCCGTATACCGCATGAGAAAATACAAGCTCAACCCCGTGAAGCAAGAAATGTATACGGATTTGAACGTTTATAAGGAAGTGGCGGCGAACTAAGCGCACCGTCTTTCAAAGGAGAATAAACCATGGATCCATTTAAGATTTTAACCATCAAACAAAGCGTGTTTGAAAACAACGACAAGGACGCGGAGCTTCTGCGCGGGGAACTCAGGGAAAAGGGCGTTTTCCTGCTCAATCTCATGTCCTCGCCGGGCGCGGGCAAGACCACCACGCTCACCAAAACCATTGCCGCGCTCAGCGGGGAGCTTCGCATCGGCGTCATGGAGGCGGACATCGACTCGGACGTGGACGCGCGCACCATACAGGAAACGGGCGCGCGCGTGATCCAGCTGCATACCGGGGGCATGTGCCACCTCGATGCGGATATGACGCGCCAGGGTCTTCGCGGCCTGGGGACGGATGCGCTCGACCTTGTTTTCCTCGAAAACGTAGGCAACCTCGTTTGCCCTGCGGAGTTCGACACGGGCGCCATGAAAAACGCCATGATCCTAAGCGTGCCCGAGGGCGACGACAAGCCCTTGAAGTACCCGTTGATGTTCCAAATCAGCAGCGTGCTGCTGATCAATAAAATCGATGCCATCTCCGCTTTCGATTTTGATATGGACGCCTGCATCGCGCGTGCGAAGCGGCTCAACCCGGACATCAAAATCATCCCCATTTCCGCCAAGACCGGCGAGGGGATGGAGGAGTGGGCCGCCTGGCTCAAAGAGGAAGTGCGCGCATTTCAGGCGCAGCGATAGCGGGAGGATTGGAAAAAAGCATGGAACACATGGAGAATACCCAAATCATCGACAAGATGTGGTTCCCCGAGGGGTATGTTTGCAAATATAACCAGAAGGTTATGGACTTCGCCAATATGCTCGGCCGCAAAAAGCCGGGCGATGGCTTTGCGTGGGACGCTCCCGAATACGTAATCCTCGAGGCGGGCGTGGATGATGAAATGGCTGACATGGGCATCGCCATGGGGTATTTCACAAAGCGCACCGCCAAAGAGATGGCGTCCATCACAGGCAAAAGCGAGCAATACTGCTACGAGCAGATGATGAAGCTCGCCGTCTACGGCACCACCTTTTTGAACGTCATCGACGGGGTGGATACGTTCTGGCATGCCGAAAGCTGGATCCCCGGCATCATGGAGATGATTGTCAACAACCTCGACAACGTCCGAAAGTACCCGGTCGTGGCCTATGCCATGGAGGCCTACGGGCGCGTGCGCGGGCCGTTGAGCGCGGGCATGTTCCCGCCGGGCATCGGCCTCATGCGCGTGATTCCCATCGAATCCGCCATAGATGGCGAGAGCCACCGCGCCAGCTACGAGGAAGTTTCCAAATACCTCAACGACAACACGGTGTTCTCTTGCTCGCCCTGCTCCTGCCGAACGGACCGTGAGGCGATGGGGGAAGGCTGCGGCCATTTGAAGGAGGACATGTGCATTCAGCTTGGGCATGCGGCGGAGTATTACATCCGCACCGGCCGCGCCCGCGCCATCACCCGCGAGGAGGCGTTTGCCATCATCAAGCGTGCGGAGGACAACGGCCTCATGCACCAGATCCCCAACATCGACGGCTCGGGCAAAACCCACGCCATCTGCAACTGCTGCGGCTGCGGCTGCCTTTCGCTGCGAACGGGCAGCATGTATAAGAACACCGACATGCTGCGCTCCAACTACGTGGCGCGCGTGGACCGCGAAAAATGCGTGGCCTGCGGGCAGTGCGTGGAGAACTGCCCGGTCAACGCGCTTCGCCTGGGGCAAAAGCTGTGCTCTTCCGGCCCCGTGACCGATAACATCACAACGACCCGCACCCCGCGCGACAACGAGTGGGGGGAACCTGACTGGAACGCGGATTACCGCCTCAACCGTGCGGAGGTCGTGGATACCGGCACCTCCCCCTGCAAGACCAACTGCCCGGCCCACATCGCCGTGCAGGGCTACATCAAGCTCGCCGCGCTTGGTAAATACCCCGAGGCGTTGGAGCTGATTAAGCGGGAAAATCCCTTCCCGGCCGTTTGCGGACGCGTGTGCAACCGCCGCTGCGAGGATGCATGCACGCGCGGCGATGTGGATGAGCCCATCGCCATAGACGAAATCAAGAAGTTCGTCGCCGAGCAGGATTTGAATAAGGACTCGCGCTTCATCCCCAGCAAGCGGCACGATTACAGCGATAAGAAGATCGCCATCGTGGGCGCGGGCCCGGCAGGCCTCTCGTGCGCCTACTACCTCGCGCAGGACGGCTACGACATCACGGTGTTTGAAAAGCAAAAGCGCCTGGGCGGCATGCTTACCCTTGGCATCCCCTCGTTCGTGCTGGAAAAGGAAGTTGTGGACGCCGAAATCGATGTGCTGCGCGAGATGGGCGTGAAATTTCAAACCGGCGTCGAGGTCGGCAAGGACATCACCCTCGATGAGCTGCGCGCGCAAGGCTACCGCGCGTTCTATCTCGCCATCGGCGCACAGCAGGGCCGCAGCCTAGGCATTGCGTGCGAGGATGCCCAGGGCGTTTATTCCGGCGTGGAGTTCCTGCGCCGCGTAAACCTCGAGGGTGGCAACCTTCTCTCGGGCGAGGTGGTCGTCATCGGCGGCGGCAACGTGGCAATCGACGTCGCGCGCTCGGCCGTGCGAAGCGGCGCGCAGGCGGTTTCGATGTACTGCCTGGAGCAGCTCCACGAAATGCCGGCTTTGCCGGAGGAGATTGAGCTGGCCAAAGCCGAGGATATCGCCATCCACAACGGCTATGGGCCCAAGCGCATCCTCGTGGAAAACGGCAAGGTGCGGGGTGTGGAGTTCATGCGCTGCAAATCGGTATTCGATCAAAACGGCCGCTTCGCGCCGCAATACGATGAAAGCGACACCATTGAGGTTCCGGCGGACCGGGTGTTGCTCTCGGTTGGCCAAAGCATCGACTGGGGCGACCTGCTCGCCAACGAAAAGGCGGTGCTCAACCGCAACAACACCATGCAGGTAGACGAGTGGACCTACCAGAGCGCGCAAAGCGACATCTTCGCCGGCGGAGACGCCGTGACGGGGCCGCGCTTCGCCATAGACGCCATCGCAGCGGGCAAGCAGGCAGCCATTTCCATCCACCGCTTCGTGCAGCCCGGGCAGGACCTTCGTTTCGGGCGCAGCCGGCGCACGTTCATCGCCTTGGATAAGAAGGCCGCCGTCATTGAAAGCTACGATAACACGCCGCGCCAGCGCGCGGGCGCGCTCGCCGGGGCCGAGGAGAAAATCAGCCTGCACGATCTGCGCGGCACATTCACCGAAGAGCAAATGAAAAAGGAAAGCGCTCGCTGTTTAGGCTGCGGTGCGGCTGTTGTGGACCAATACATGTGCGTGGGCTGCGGCATGTGCACGACCAAGTGCAAGTTCGACGCCATTCACCTCGAACGCGTGTATGACGGCCAAGGCGTGGCATTCCTCGATATCAAAAAAACCATCACGCCGCACGTCATTAAGCGCAAGGTGAAAATCGCGGTCAAAAAACTGCTGGGGGGCAAACGCTAAGAGATGCACGAGCTGGGGATCCTCTACCATGTGGTAGAACAGGTTACGCGCATTGCCGCACAAAACCACGTGCGCGAAATTGACACGCTCGTGCTGCAGGTGGGCGAATTTTCGCCTGT
>CAYNDC010000029.1:9970-10480 GCA_964396085.1 uncultured Clostridium sp.
CGAGAAGTGCTACCCCGTGGCGACGGAGGGAAGCATGCTGCAAAACGCCAAGCTTCAAATTGAAGTGCTGCCCGCCAACGCGCGCTGCACCGGCTGCGGCGGGGTCTTTCCCGTCACGCAGCATGCGGGCGTGTGCCCGCATTGCGGCAGCGCAGACTGCGAGGTCCTCGGCGGGCGTGAGTTCTTGATTAAAGAAATCGCCGCCCGCTAGGGAAGGGAGCCACCCCAAAGCTCCCCCTAAAGCAGGGACATCTCCCTTAAAAAAGCACGCCCGCCAATCATCCGGCGCGGGCGTGCTTGTTCTATTGAACTGATTTTCAACGTTGACGGCGAAGCTTGCTTGGCATCGTCCGCCTGTTCCCAAGGCAACCCTGCAAAAGCCGGGTGCGCGGCCGGCTTATTTGAGCTTGAAGGACACAACCGTGGAGTTTGCCTTGTCCCGCCGCATTTCAAACAGGTTGAGCGAGAGCACGAAGGGCAAAAAGGTCTTGTGGCCGAAGTTGCGCGAGT
>CAYNDC010000030.1:0-2283 GCA_964396085.1 uncultured Clostridium sp.
CCACGAGCCGGGCAAAGAACAGGTCCTCGCTGCAGCACGCATCGGTCAGCTGCATCAACTGCGCGTCCACATCGTCCTCCAGCGCGCCCTTGGCGGCGAGCAGCGCTGCCTCGGATATGACGCGGCGGGTGACGCGCTTGGCGTCAATCTCATCCCCGGTGATGGCAATGGCGCGCTCGTATATGGGTTTGGCGTAAAGCGTGAGGAATGCGCGCAGCTCGCGCCGGTCCCCCCGGTTGAGCAGCTTGACCATTTCGGGCGTGACAGCGTTCGGCATAATACCCCATCCTTTTCATGCTTTGCTGTTATTATACATTTTTCCCCGCCGCGCTGCAATGCGAGTGCCTCGATGTTACAAATAATTCAGTTGTAAGGCGGAATTGATTGTGATAAGTTGTATGCATGAAACGATCTTTCTATAAAAGCATTGCGGCGCCGCTTGCGCTGCTCTTGGCGTTGTTTGCCGCCCTTGCCTCCGGCTGCGGCAGCCTTTCCTCGTTGCCGCCCGCGCAAACCCAGGCCCCCGGCACGGCGGGTATACAGGCCACGCAAACGCCGGACGCGCCCGTCCCCACGCCGGCAACCGGCATCACGCCCGAGGGAGGGGAGGCGACCGTCCCCCTCACGGAGGCGGACGGGGTAACATTCGTGCAAAAGACGGTGCTCTACCCCGAGGATTCGACCGAAGCGAACGCGCAGTTCCGCCTCGAATACGCGCTGCCTGCGTTTGGGGAGGCTTTCCCCGCGGCCGCAGCGATGAACGAACAGGTCGCGCTTTATGAGGACGAGCTGCTCGAGCGCGTGCGCGCCGAGCGCCTGCCTTACGCCGACACCGCCGCGGGCGGCGCGCTGCCCTATACGCGCGTCGAGTGCCGCGCTGAGCGCGTCGGGGACTCCATCAACATCTACCTGCACGAGTTCACCTCCTTTGGCGGTGCGGAAGAAGCGCTGCCGCGCATCCTCGTCCTCGGACCCGACGGAACGCGGGCGTCGCTCGCCTCCGCCACGGGCGTCTATGACGTGGAGCCGCTTGCGGCGCAGCAGGTGTTCAACCTCATCGACGCAAACCGTAGCGCCTATTATGGTGACATCACGCTGGAGGATATCCCCGCGGCGCTCGACCTCTACGCAGGCTTCTTTGTGACCGGCGAAGGCTACGGCCTCGCGGTTGCGCCCGGCACGCTCGCGCCGGAGGAGGAGGGGATGCTCGTCTTCCTCATCGACCGCGCAGCATTCTACCCGCAGTCCGTGGGGGGCGTGCTCTCGGCCGCCGAGTATGAGGCGCTGCGCGTCCCGCTCGACGCGCTCATCTCCGCCTGCTCGATGGATTACACGGGCTTTACCTCCTCCGCGCCCAACGCGTTCGTCACGACCTCGTTCCTGACGCTTCTCCTAACCCGGGGCACGGAGGATGCGCTCTACGTCCCCGTTGCGCGCGCGCAGTATGAAAGTGCCTTCGCCTCCTATTTCTCCGGCGCGCTGCCGGCAGATTGGGCCGAGGCCGGGGACGGCACCTGGCTTGATGCGGATCACTACATGCTGCCCGTCTACGCCCACGGGACATGGTCCCTTCGCATCGACCAGGCCGTTCGCACCCAAACAGGTCTCGTACTCTACGGCATGATCCTCTACGGCGTGCCCGGTACCGCCTCGGCGGGCGAGCTTACAGCCGCAACCGTAACGCTCACGGCGAGCAGCGCCTCCCCCGCAGGCTATGTTTTTGAAGCCGTGGAGCTGCGCTAACAGGAGCCGCCCTCACGCCCCCGCCGGGGCACGGTTGTCAGGAACCCGCTGGAGCCGCATCGCCGGGTTCTTCCGGGGGGCGGCGCCCGAACGTTATCCTGCGGAAAATCAGAATGAATCTTTGCCCATTCCCTTGACGGCCCTCGCGTGCGAAGGCCGTTTTTTCCTTTATTTGCGGGTTAAAACGGGCGCGCACGGCGCAGGCTAAAAATGTTGTAGCAAAGCGAAACAAAGTGTGATATGATGCATGCGCTAAAATCGGCCTCCGGCGCGGTCCGGCGGTTAAAAACGAAAAGAAAGGCATTATTCTTAAGCAATTAAAGAGCCTACTGGTCGGGCGGACCCTCGAGAGTGGACAGGTTGAAAACGAAAAGTTCAACGTCCTCTGGGGTCTGCCTATACTGTCCAGTGATGCCATCTCCTCGGTTTCCTACGCGTGCGAGGAAATCCTGCTCGTACTGGTGCCAATCATCGGCATGCTGGCATTCCGCCCGCTGCTGTGGGCGGCGGCGGTCATCATCCTGCTGCTTTTTATCCTCG
>CAYNDC010000030.1:2293-10411 GCA_964396085.1 uncultured Clostridium sp.
CGCCAGACGATTGACAATTACCCCAACGGCGGCGGCTCCTACAGCGTAGCTTCCGACAACCTCGGGCATGTCCCCGGCCTTGTGGCGGCGGCCTCGCTCTCCATCGACTATACGCTGACGGTAGCCGTGAGCGCAAGCTCGGGCGTCGCGGCGATCACCTCCGCCTTTCCGGAGCTTTTGCCCTATAAGACAGTGCTGGCGCTGTGCATCATCGCGCTCTTAACCCTGGGCAACCTGCGGGGTATCCGCGAGTCCTCGGTGCTCTTTGGCGTGCCGACGTATCTATTCATCGTCACGGTGTTCGCGATGATCTTCACCGGCTTCTTCAAGGTGCTCGTGCTGGGCTACGTGCCCGAGGCGCCCACCGCCCAGACGCTCGCACAGCCCATCGGGGATTTGACGCTTGTGCTTTTCCTTCGGGCCTTCTCCTCGGGCTGCACGGCGCTCACGGGCGTGGAAGCGGTGAGCAACGACATCCCCAACTTCCGCGCGCCCGCGCAGAAGAACGCCAAGCACGTGCTCGCGCTGCTCGCGCTCATCGTCTTTGTGATCTTTGGCGGCGTGTGCGGCCTCGCGGCCATTTACAAGGTTGCCCCGCAGGAAAACGTCACCGTCATGGCGCAGATCGCCCAGCAGGTGTTCGGCAAAGGCTCCATCATGTTTTACGCCGTGCAGGCGACCACCGCCATCATCCTCATCATGGCGGCAAACACCGCCTTTGCGGATCTACCTCTGCTGCTCTCGCTGCTCGGGCATGACGGCTATATGCCGCGCCAGTTCACCAGCCGCGGGGCGCGATTGAGCTTCTCCAACGGCATCATCTTCCTTTTCCTGGCGGCGGGCGGGTTAATCCTCGTCTTCCACGCGGATACGCACCATCTCATCCCGCTCTACGCAGTGGGCGTGTTCCTCTCCTTTACGCTCTCGCAGGCGGGCATGTTCTACCGCTGGGTCAAGCGGCGCGAACCCGGCTGGAGGCACAAGGCCCTCATCAACGGCTTTGGCACGCTCATCACGGGCGCCACATGCCTCGTGATCGCCGTGAGCAAGTTCACCCACGGCGCGTGGATGGTCATCGTGTGCATTCCGCTCATCGTGCTGCTGATGCTGCGCATCAAGCGGCATTACAGGCATGTGCGCGAGAACCTCGTCACAGGGGAGGACGCGAGCACCCTCGTGTTTGACGAGCGGCCCGCGGGGCACATCATCATCCCCGTGCAGTCGATCAACAAATCCTTCATCAAGGCGCTCAACTACGCGCTGTTTTTGCCCGGCGAAAAGGAAGTGTATCACGTGAGCACCGACGCGGCCGCCACGCAAAAGCTAGTCGAGCACTATCAACAACTGGGCGTGGACATTCCGCTCGTCGTCGAGAATGCGCCTTATCGCAACGTGAACGAGGTGCTCTACGAGCATGTGAAGGCCAAGCACGCCGCGCTTGCAAAGCACGAGATGCTCACCGTCGTCATTCCCAAATGGTGGAACAACCCCCTGCACAACCAGACGGCGCGGCTGCTCAAGCGCAAGCTCGTCACTTTCCGCAACATCGCGCTGGTGACGATCCCCTACATCATCAACGAGTAAAAGACAACTCCATCAATACACAGGCGGCCCTCGCCCATGGGAGCGAAGGCCGCCTGTTTCACTGCGCAATCGCGCTCAATTCTCGGTTGTCGTCTGTTGCCTGCAAGCCGGGCAGTAGCCGTACACCACGAGCTTGTGGCCGCACACGGAATAGCCCGTCTGCTCTTGGAGCAGCGCTTCGTAACCCGCGAGCGGGCAGCGCTCGAGCGGGAGGATTTCGCGGCAGCCCAGGCAGATGAGATAATGCCTGTGCGCCGCGCGGCTGTACTCAAAAAAGGTCCGCGGGTCGCCGGGGATGCTCAGCTTGGCGGCGAGGCCCTTTTCGCTGAGCGCCTCGAGGATGCGATAGACCGTCGACAGGTTGGCGGAGACGCCACGCTCCGGCAGGGCGAGATAGATCTGCTCCACCGAAAGCGGCGCATCGCTTTCTTCCAGGACCCGCAGCACCGTCAAGCGCGGCTTGGTGCTGCGAAGGCCGCTGCGGGCGAGGTCGCCCGCGGTATCCTCGCACTTCATGCCGCCGCTCCTTCCCGCGCCTCGTCCCCTTCCCGGGCAGCTTTGCCCCTTCGCCTCTCGACGAGCGCATGGATGGCGAATACGATGAAATAGCACGCGGCTGCAAGGATGACGATGGCCGCGCCCGAGGCGATGTTGAGCGCGTAGGATACCCATAGCCCCGCAACGCAGATCGCCGCGCCCAGAAGCACGGAGTAGACCATGCGCTTTTTAAGGTCATCCGACAGGAGGGCGGCCGTTGCCGCGGGCGCGCTCAACAGGGCGATGACGAGCACGATGCCCACAACGCGAATGAGCGCCACAATGGTCAGTGCGATGAGCACGAGCAAGAGGTACTCGAGCAACGTCGTGCGCACGCCGATGATGGAGGCGAACTCCTCATCGAACAAATACGCCTTCCAATCGTGAAAGAGCGCCACGATGACGAACGTCACCACGAAGGCGAACACGCCCGCCAATATGAGATCGGTGTTGGAAACCGAGAGCAGGCCGCCGAACAGATACGAGTTGAGATCGGGCGGATAGCCCGGCATGAGGCCGATAAAGAGCACCCCCAGCGCCATCCCCAACGACCAGAACAACCCCACGATCACATCCGCGCGCGCGCCGCCGCGGCGCTTGATGTAGCCGATGCCGAAGGCCGAGAGGACGGCGAACAGGAACGCGCCGAGGATGGGCTCGAAGCCCAGCAGATACCCGAGCCCTACGCCGCCGTACGACGTGTGCGCGATGCCCCCGCTCATCATGACGAGCTTCTTTTCGATGACGATTACGCCCACCATGCCGCACACAAGGCTTGCCAGCAGGCTTGCCAATAGGGCGTTGCGCAAAAATTGATATTGAACAAGTGCCTCAAACACAACAGTCTCCTTTCCCGTGCCCGCCGTTATCCCCGTGCGCCTTGAGCACCCGGTGGGGCACGCCGTGGGCGATGAGGTCCACCGGGCAGCCGTAGAGGGCATTGATGACGCCCTCGTTCAACTCCGGCTCCCCGTGGTAGACAAGCCGGGCGTTGAGGCACGCGAGCCGCCGCACCTTCGAGGAGATGGCGAGCAGATCGTGCGTGACGAGGATAATGGTCATCTCCCGGTTGAGCTCGTCGAGCAGCTCGTAGATTTTTTCACGCGCGCCGGCATCGACGCTGGCGGTCGGCTCATCGAGCAGCAGCAGCTTGGGCTTGACCGCAAGCGCGCGCGCGATGAGCATGCGCTGGAACTCGCCGCCCGAAAGATCCGATATTTTACGCGCGGAAAGAGCGCTGAGACCGACGCGCTCGATGAGCGCGCACGCGGCTTCCCGATCCTGTTTTGAATAGGCAAAAAACGGGGAGATCCCCCCGGGAAGGTGCCCGGAGAGCACGACCTCCATCAAGGTGATGGGGAAGCGCCGGTCCATCGCCGCAAACTGCGGCACATAGCCCACCGCCGCATGCCTGCCGCCCGGCGCGGCGCCGAACACCTCGATTTTGCCCGAAGTGGGCGGCACGAGGCCAAGGATGGCTTTGATCAGCGTGGACTTTCCTCCGCCGTTGGGGCCGATGATGCCCAAATATTCCCCCTGTGAGACATCCAGCTCTACGTGCGTGAGCGCGGCCGTGCGCCCGTAATAGACCGAAAGGTCCTCGATATGGACCGCTTTTTCCGTTTGTCCGTTCATTGGAGCGCCTCCGCGATGGCGTTTGCCATGGTCCTGAGGTTCTCGATATAGTCCGCGGAAAGCGGCGAGAGCATCACGGCGCTGCCGCCGATCTCCTCGGCGAAAGCCTGCGCCTGCCGGCCGGCCATCTCCTCCTGATAGAAGATCACGCGGATGCCCTGCTCCTTGGCATAGTCGATTACCTCGCGCATGTGCTGCGCGGTCGCCTCCTTGCCCTCCTCCTCGAGGGCGAGCATGGTCAGGCTGTAATCATCCGCAAAATAGCCAAATGCCGGGTGATAGGCGACGAATGCGCGCTTGGGCGCCCCCTCGAGCGTTTGGCGGATTTCAGCATCGAGCGCATCAAGCTCCTCCACATAGGCCGCGGCGTTAGCGGCGAACGTTTGCGCTGCCGCGGGGTAGAGCGCGCCCATTTCGCGCGCGATGGCGTTCACCATCACCGCTGCGCGTTGGGGGGAAAGCCAAATGTGCAAGTCCGCCTCGCCGTTTTCAAACGTGAGCGGCGCGTAGGCGGCATTGACCTCTTCCTCCAAGGCAACGAGTTTGGTGTTCTTCCCGATACCCGCGAGGATGAACGTCTGCTCCACCGGCATGCCGATGGAGAAATAGACCTGGGCAGTCTCTAGCTTTTGCATCTGCATGGGCGACGGCTCGTAGGTTTCCGGGCTTGCGCCGGGCGGCACCATCACGATGACCTCGACCAAATCCCCGCAGACCGTCTCGACAAAGGTTTTTTGCGGCACGATGGTCACGGCGATCACCGGCTTGTCCGGCGTTTGTGAAACCTCCGCATACGGATGGCGCGTGCAGCCGGCGAGCGCCAAGGCAACAAGCGCACACAGCAGCGCAAGGGTACGAACGATGTTTTTTCTAAAAGGCATAGGTTCCTGAATCCTCTCCAACTTACATGCAAATGCAAAGCATTTGCATGTGCATTGTAAGGCGAACGAGAACGCCTGTCAAGCGCATATTGTAAAGAGAAAGAGGTTTTTGCTATGAAGAACGATCTGCTTGACCGGCCGCTGCTCGCACCGCTCAACAAGCCATTTGCGCGCGCCCGGGTCATGGGGGACGCGGCGCACCCCCGTCTTCGCGGTTGCGTTACGTTTTATAAGGCGGGCGCGGGCACGCTCGTCAGCGCAACCTTTCGGGGCCTGCCCGCAAGCAACGTGCCCTGCGCGCCCAACATCAACGCGCTGCACATCCACGCGGGCGGGGCGTGCGCGGGCCCGGCGGACGATCCTTTTGCACAGGCGCTTGGCCATATGAACCCCGGCAACTGTCCCCATCCTGCCCACGCGGGCGACCTGCCGCCGCTGTTCTCCAACCGCGGCTTCGCGTTCCAGGCTTTTTATACCGAGCGGTTTACTCCGCAGGATATCTTGGGCAAAACCGTCGTCGTTCACGGCGCGCGCGACGACTTCACCAGCCAGCCCGCGGGCGATTCAGGCGCGCGCATCGGCTGCGGCGTCATCGTGCGGGCATAGCGCTTGGAAGTGCCATAAAAAACGCCCCATAAGGGGCGCTTGACTCCGTCGCGAATCGCAGCTCGTTCGCGGCGGCTGCTGTCTGTTATTTTGATAATACCTGTCCCGCCCGCGCGGCATCAAACAGAGCCGCCCTGCGAAGACCCAATCCGCCAGCCCTAATGTGAGTGTGCTAATGCGCGCAATGGCCGCCGCAGGGCCCCTCATGCTCCCCGCAGGAGCCTTCGTGGTGTTCGCCGTGGCGTTCGCCGTGGTGCGTGCACTCGACATCGGGGTTATACTGCAAACGACCGGCGATAAAGTCCGCCACAGCCTGATCCGCATTGCCGGAAACCCCGCCGTAAAAATCGATGCCGGCTTCTGTGAGCGCACGCTTTGCGCCGCCGCCGATCCCGCCGCAGATGAGCGTCGTAACGCCGCACTTCTTGAGAATATCCGCCAGCGCGCCGTGCCCGCTGCCGTTGGTGTTGATGAGCGTGGCAAGCTTCACTTCGCCGCCCTCAACGTCGTAGACCTTGAAGCGCTCCGTGTGCCCAAAGTGCTGGAATACGCTGCCTTCGTGATACGTTACCGCGATTTTCATGTTTCTTCGCCTTCTTTGCGCATGGGTTCTTCTTCGTTATCCATCTCCCCGGGGAAGCGCCCGCCATGCCCGTGGCGGCATCCCCGCCCGCAGCACCCGCCGCGGTGTTCGCAAACGCGATAGTCTCCCCCCTCGATGACGAGGGTTTGGCCGCTCACGATGCAACTTGCCAGCTTTTTGCGCGCAAGCGCATAAATGGCCTGCACGGTCGTGCGCGCCACCCCCATTTGCTCCGCGCATTGCTCCTGCGTGAGTCCTTCCAGATCGATCAGGCGGATGGCCTCAAATTCGTCCACCGCCATGGCGAGCGGGTCCGCGCAGCCTCTGTGCTCCGGGCCGAAGCTCGTGTAGCGCGGCATGGTGCAGACCCTGCGCCGCTTTCTCGGCCTTGGCATGGCATCTCCTCCCCTTCGCCGACATATGTCAATAACCAGTATAGCACGATTCCGTCATATGTCAATAACTGCGCGCCTTCCAAAATGACCCCGCGTGCACGAGAAAAGCTCCGGCATGTCAATTCCGGAGCTTTTTGCTGCGTCTTTTATGCTTGTTGGCTTAAACGAACAGGCGGTTGATATCCGTCGCCTTGAAATCGACGCCCTCGTCGATGAGGCCGACCATTAAATAGCGCTCCGTGATAGGCTCCTTAAAAAACCCGTCCAGCAGCTTGAAGCGGCCAACCTGCCCGGTGCGCGTTACGTGCATCCGCGGGCCTGTGCAGCGGTGCGGCTCGTTGCCGATGTTGATGTGGTTATCATCCAAAAAGGAAATTTCAAGATCCGCGTCGATGAGCTCCTGCACCTTGGCCATAAGCTCCGCGGTCGAAAACGCAGGCTCGCTCTCAAAGCTCAAAACGAAGCCGTGGCGAACATCCGCGTGCTCGTAGCGGGGGCAGTTGCCGTTCATCACATGCTCGCACAAATCCTCGGCCGTGTGGGCGCGCAGCCGGTAGGACAAGGAGGGGTAAACCACATCCACAAGGTCCTGCGGCTCCGGCCCGAAGGGGCTTGGCCGGGTGATGATCACCTCATCCCCGATGCCGATGAGCAAATGCGCGTTGCGCCCGATGGCCGGATAAATCAAATCGAAATGCTCCACGATCACGCGGCGGCCGCGCTCGACGGCCTCCAGGATGGCCTGCGCAAGCTCGTGGAGCTGCGTAAACGCCATCTCGAAGCGGATATCCACATGGTAGGTATGCGGGGAGTAGAAGCCGCCCTCGTCCAAATCGAGCAGCGGCAGCGGGCGGATATTCACGCCGCCATCGTCGTTTGTCAGCTCCAGCCCCGGGAACATTCCCTTGACGAGCATGCTTTTGCCGGAGCCGGCATCCCCCACGAGGCCGATGAGCTTGTCAAAGGGGCTGAGGTATTGCTGGGCGATCTGCATGCCCAAATCCGCCATGCGCACATAGCCGCGCGGGGCGAGAAAAACGCTGTAGAGATGGTTCTTTTGCATCCGCGCGGAATAGGGCATGGCTCATTTCCTCCCTTACAGGTCGAATTCCAACAGCAGCAACGGGGCGTGCTGCTGCGCGCCGTAAACATCCGTCTCGCCCAGATCGCCCGAGCAGATGGGACGGCGGATCGTGATTTTGATGGCCTTAGCGGGCTTGAACGCCACGATGTTGATGATATCCTCAGGCTGAATGCCGTAGAGCGCGCACACGGTTTCGGGGTTGATGACACCGGCGGCCAGAACCTTTTCAAAGGTTTCAAAGTCCTTGAACATGATGTCCATCGTCAGCTCGTACGGGCCGGAGTTTTTGCTGCGGATGATATCGGTAATGTCTGTCAGCTTCGTTTTCATACTGCTCGCCTCCTTATAGCGCGATCATTTCCGCGGGGAAGAGGGCCGCGGGGTTCTCCGTCTCCAGCAGGTGGTAGACGCTGAACACATATACCTCGCCCGCGTGGAAATCGCTGGGGGAGTAGGGGAAGGCCAGGTTACCCGCGGTGGCTCTGCGGCCCGCGTAGCCGTAATGCAGCATGGTGGAGCGCGCGAACGCGCAGATGGTATCCGCCTTTTCCTGGCTGTCCGCCACCGCCTCGATGACGATGCCCAGCTCGTGCGCGCCCTCGGTGGAGGGCGTGGGCTCCATCGCGGCCATGACGCCGTCCCGCCCGTAGAGGAGGAAGCTCAAGTGATACTCCCAGCCATTGTCGCGGAAGTTATCCGCCACGCGCTCGCGAACGCCCGCGGTGATCTCGTCGATGCGGCTTATCATCACCGGGTCCCGCGTGCCGGCGATGGAAACGGTGCGGTAGCCGATGCGCTTGGCCCCCTCCAGCT
>CAYNDC010000031.1:0-10315 GCA_964396085.1 uncultured Clostridium sp.
GCAGGCGCGGTGTCGGACGTTATCGAGTAATTGACAATCCACTGATAAGCAACGGTCCCTGCTCTTTTGAGCGGGGACCGTTTTCTATGCGGCAACATAGAGGGGCTTTGCTCACTTGCCTTCGGGCAATCCCAACTGTTCCTCTAACGGTCAATGGGGCGACCCTATCATTTTTCTTACATTATTTACAGAAAACCCCATAAAAACAATGACAAATGTTTCCCGCATGACTATAATAAAAAGAGCACGCCTGAGGGAGCATTGACGATACATGAAAACCAGAGCTGAAATCTGCACCCATGTTGGAAAGGTCCGGCATAACAACGAGGATAATTTTTTTCTAAACGGATTGAGCCTTGCGATGCGCGGTGACAAAAAAGGCTTTGCGCGTTCCCGCCGCAGCGGGGAGGACGTGCAGCTTTTTGCTGTTTGCGACGGCATGGGCGGACAGGCGGCGGGGGAGGAAGCTGCGGCGCTGGGCGTGCGCATGATGGGAACCCTTTTGGAGGAAGTTCGCCACGGGGGGGATGCGCGCGAGCTGATGGAGCGTGTGACAGGCGAGGCGAACGACGCGGTTGTGGCGCTCGGGAAGGATGCGGGCAGCACGCTCACCATGCTTTTATTGCAAAACGGGGAAGCGCAAATCGCATGGCTTGGCGATAGCAGGGCTTATCTTCTGCGAAACGGTGAGCTTTTCCGACTTACTGAGGACCATACCCAGGAGCGGCGCATGCAGGAGCTCGGCTTAACGGCGGTCGGTGCGCTGGCACGCAACGCGCTCACAAGGCACCTGGGCATGGATATGCCGGGGCTTTTGGTGACACCGAGTTTTGCCAAGCGCATACCGCTTAAACGGCACGATGTTTTTTTACTTTGCTCCGATGGGCTCACCGGCTTTGTGGAAGAGCAAACAATCGCACATATACTCGATGAGAGCGAGCGCCCCGCACGTGAGCTGGTCAACGCGGCGCTTGCGGCGGGCGGAGGGGACAATGTTACGGCGCTGGTCGTGGACGTAACGCAAATCAAGGCGCTTTTTCCTCTGCTGAGCGCCAAAGGAACAGAAAGGGCGTAAAGCCGTAAAGGCGAATAGAGACGAACCTTATTGAGGGGACAGTGGCAGCCGCACAGTAAAGACGGAACCGCTGCCCTTTTTGCTTGTGACGGTAATATCGCCGCGCATGAGTTGGGCAATGCGCGCCGCGATGGTAAGACCAAGGCCGTTTCCTTCGGCATCGCGTTCGTCCGCACCGCGATAGAATTGCTCGAAGATGCGCGCTTTGGTTGCCTCATCCATGCCGATGCCATGGTCCTCGACGCATACGATGAGATTCTCCTGCGCGCGAGCGCAGGCGATGCGGATCACCCCGCCCGGGTGGGAGAACTTCACAGCGTTGCCGATGAGGTTGAGCCAAAGTTGAGAGAGCATTTCCTGGTTGCTGCGGCAAGTGACTTCCTCCAGCTCAAGGTTGAAAGAAACGTCTTTTTTCATCCACTCCTTTTCAAGGAGCAAAATGCAGCCGCGCAGCTGCTCGTCGATGCGGATGACCTCGCAATCGGTGACGATTTGCTGGTGCTCAAAGCGCGTAAGCGTGAGGATGTTTGAGGACATTTTGGTCAGCCGGTCCGCCTCGCTTACGATAATGTCGATGTATTCGCGCCGCGCTTCCTCCGTGAGGGCAGGGTTTTTCAGCTGCCGTGCAAAACCGCGGATGGAGACGATGGGCGTTTTGAACTCATGGGAAAAGGTGTTGATGAAATCGCGCCGGAAAAGCTCCAGGCTGCCGAGTTCCTCGGCCATGATGTTGAAGCTTTTGATCAGCTCTACCAGTTCGCTCTTTGCGCCGGATTCCGCGACGCGCACGGAAAAATCACCATGGGCGACAGCGCGTGTGGCGCGGATGAGCTGGTTGACGGGCCGAAGGAACCAACGGCTCAACAGGGCAGAAAGCCCGGTGCCGATGGCAATGCATACGAAGAGCGCCGCGATGGACCACACGATAACGGGGGAGGGCACCTCGGGTAACAGATCGAAACCTACGAGGATGGCGAGCGCCACGCCGGCCAGCACCGCGGCGAGCAGCATGATAATGAACACGAATATGACGGCCTGTCCTCTTGCGGAGAGAAGTCGTACTTTCATGGCCGCCTCACCGCCTTATAGCCGAGGCCGCGCACGGTCACAAGCTCAATGTCCGCGTTATCCCGCAGCCGTTCGCGCAGGCGGTTGATGTGCACATCGACTGTGCGCTCATCCGTGTTGCTTTCAAGATCCCAGATCTCGTCTATGAGCTGGCGGCGCGTGAAGATTTTATCCGGATAGGAAAGCAAAAGGAACAGCAGCATAAACTCCTTAGGCGGCAGCGTCTGGCGGCCGTGCGCGTCGAGGAGGGTCTGCGCGTCATAGTCAAGCGTGGTTGAACCGACGGACAGGGTATGCTCGTCCGCGATACGCGCGCGGCGCAGCAAAGCGCTGATGCGCAGGAGCATCTCCTCCTCGTCGACGGGCTTTACCATATAATCGTCCGTTCCCGCAAGAAAGCCCTGTTTTTTGTCGGCAGGCATTTCCTTGGCGGTCACCATCAAAATGGGCAGTCTGCTGCCGGCGGCGCGAAGCTCGCGCGCGAGTGCGAGGCCGTCTATGCCCGGGAGCATGACATCCAACACGATCAAATCCACATGCTTGCGGTCGAGCAGGGCCAAGGCCTCATAACCGTCACACGCGAGGACGGGTTCATAGCCGGCCTGCGAGAGCACAGCCTGCATGAGGCGCCTGGTATTCGTATCATCCTCGACAACCATGATGCGGAACATCCTAAGCCTTGCCTTCCTATTTGGTGATGAACAGCACGCCCAAAGTGGAGGGGCCACAGTGGGTGGATACCGAGCAGCCCGCTTGCGTTTCGATGATTTCCTCAAAGTTGGCGTACTGTGCAATCGCCTCGCGCGCGACCTCGACCGCTTCGGGGGAGGCGTGCGAGTGGGTGATGAAAATGCGATCGAGCACGAGGGCGTTGCGCTCTTCGAGACGGTCTTTGACATAGCGCTGAATGCATTTTTCAAACGAGCCGCGGTATTTGGTGCCCACGCGCATCGCGCCGTCTCGCACCTCGATGCAGGGCTTGAGCTGCAGCGCGTTCGCGCCGAGCATGGTGATTGTGGAGCAGCGGCCGCCGCGGCGCATGTAATCGAGGCGGTTTAGGATGAAGCTGGCATCCACCTTGGGGATCACCGCTTCGAGATGCGCCAGCACTTCCTCGATGCGCGCGCCGGATTCGATTTTGCGCGCGGCCTCCATCACAACGTGGCCGTGTCCGCTGGATAGGTTTTGCGAATCGATGATATGGACGTTTTTGAAATCCGCCGCGGCGAGGTGCGCGTTCTGGCAGCATGCGGAAAACTGGCTGCCGATGCAGATATGCACAACCGCTTCATACTCCCGGGAGAGCGCCTCAAAGCGCGTGGCATAATCGTTGGGTGTGACTGCCGCGGTCGTTGCAATATCCCCGCCTGCCTCGACATGGCGAAAGATATCCTCCGGAAAGATATCCACCATGTCCCGGTACGTTTTGTCGCCGAGCGTAATATAAAGGGGAAAAAGTTCGATATGATGCCGCTCGATCAGTTCCGGGGAGAGGTCGCATGTGCTGTCTGAGGTTAATTTGATTGCCATTCTATCCTCCTTTGGCGGCGCTCTTATACCCCGCCAATGATAGATTACTATAGATATATGAACTCATTATTAACTCAGACCTCATAATTATAGCATATGTGCATAGCGGCGAGCAAATCAGGCGCGCGCCGTTGAGAATACCCGAGGGGTATGCGGCAAAAGATATGATTGCCCCAACCAATGGACTGGAAAGAGCGGTGCCTGTTGGGGTGACACAGGCGCGAAGCCCGCGCAAAAGAAGCCGGCGGTATCGCCTTAAAAGAATAAGCGCCCGATGGAGGCGATCAAAAAGCAGACCGCCAGACCGATCAGAGTGGGAAGAAGCGCCGCCGCAAACGTCCAACGCCAGGAGCCGGTCTCTCGTTTCACGGTGAGAAGCGTCGTCGAGCAGGGCCAATGGAAGAGGGAAAAGGCGATCACGCATGCGGCGGTGACTACGGTCCAGCCGTTGGCGGCGAGCAACGTGCGCAGCTCGCTGAGTGCGGGGAGTTGTTCGACGCTCCCCTGCTGCATATAGGCCATCACGGCCACGGGCAGCACAATCTCATTGGCGGGGAAGCCCAGCAAGAATGCGGTGAGGAGCACGCCGTCCAGCCCGAATACGCGGGCGAATGGATCGAGAAAGCCGGTGATTGTGCCAAGCAACGGCATCGCGCCGCGTTCGATGTTGGCGAGCGCCCAAATGACGAGGCCCGCAGGCGCGGCGACGCTCATCGCGCGGCCTAGCACGAAAACCGTGCGGTCGAGGATGCTGCGAAGGATCACGCGGCCGGCTTTAGGCATGCGGTAAGGCGGAAGCTCAAGCACGAAGGACGAGGGAACGCCGCGCAGCAAAGTCGCCGATAGCAGGCGCGAAGCGGCAAAGGTCATGAGCACCCCGCCGGCGACGCACAGCGTGAGAAGCAACGCGCCCACAAGGCTGCTCCGGCCGAACGCAAAAAACATGGCGATCACTGCGATGAGCAGGGGGAATCGTCCGTTGCAGGGCACGAGGCTGTTGGTGAGAATGGCGATAAGCCTCTCACGCGGACTGTCGATGATGCGGCAACCGGTAACGCCCACGGCGTTGCAGCCAAAGCCGGAGCACATCGTGAGGCTTTGCTTGCCACAGGCGTGGCAGCGGCGAAAGGCATGATCTAAATTGAAGGCAACGCGCGGCAGATAGCCCAGGTCCTCCAGCAACGTGAAGAGGGGGAAGAAGATCGCCATAGGCGGCAGCATGACGGAAACCACCCACGCGAGCACGCGGTACATGCCCTCGGTGAGCGCGCGGCACACGAGCGCGGGCAGCCCTGTGGAGAGAAGAAACCTCAGCAACGGCGCCTCAAGGGAGGAAAGCGCGGCGGAGAGCCAAGCGGAGGGCGCGTTCGCACCCTTGAGGGTGATGTAGAACACCACGAGCAGCAACAAGAGCATCAACGGCGCTGCAGTGTATTTGCCCGTGAGGATGCGGTCGATTTGCAAGTCCCGCCTGGCGCGGCCGGAGGCGGCAGATTGAACGCAGGCAGAACAGACCTCCTCGGCGAGGGCAAAGGCATGGTGGGGGCAATCCGCACACGAATCGGTTCGGCGGGTTGTGGGGAATGATAGGGATTGCTCCAGCGCCGCAAAGAGCGCGTCGAAGCCGCGCTCCTCTCGGGCGGCAGTTCCCGCGACGGAGGCGCCGAGCATGCCCGAAAGCTTTTCAAGGTCGATTGTGATGCGCTTTTTCTCGGCTTCGTCGATTAAATTGACGCACAGGACGGTGCGTTCGGCCGTGTAGAGCGTTTGCAGCGCAAGATTCAGGCTACGCTCGAGGCAGGTGGCATCGCACACCACCAGCGCGATATCCGCCTCACCGGAAGCGATGAAGTCGCGGGCGATTTCCTCCTCGCGCGAGCGTGCGCCCAAAGAGTAGGTGCCGGGCAGATCGACAAACACATACCGCTTGCCGCCGCGCTCACATATCCCGCGCGCAAGGCTTACCGTCTTGCCTGGCCAGTTGCCAGTATGTTGACGCATTCCGGTGAGCGCGTTAAACAACGTGCTTTTGCCGACGTTCGGATTGCCAACAAGCGCCACAACAACGTCGCCCGTGCGCTTTTGGGTTTTCTCGACGCGCGCTTTCCTGCTCAATCGCATACTCCTTCGGTCTTCACGCGCACCCGCCGCGCATCCTCTAAGCGAAGCGCCATCACAGCGCCACGCACGAGGTAGGCTTTCGGTTCGCCGCAAGGGGCGGCAAACAGGCAACGCACCCGCGCGCCTTGGGTAAAGCCAATGTCTTCCAGCCGCCGATGCAGGCCGCACGCAGCATCAATCCCGGTGACGTAAGCCGCATCTCCGGCTTGCAGCGAGGCAAGGCAGTCCGCCTGCTCCATAAAGCCGTACCTCCGTCCTGTGCAGATACGGTAATTTATGCGGGCAAAAAACAAGACGTGAATTGGTCGATTCCAGTAACAACCATTTCACGATGTCGCAAAGAAAATGCCGCCGCTTACAGATACTAGGTCCACAACCAAAACGATCTGGAGGAAGCATATGAAGGCAACCGGAATAGTCAGAAGAATCGACGAACTGGGCAGAGTCGTCATCCCAAAGGAAATACGAAGGACGCTTCGCATCCGCGAGGGTGATCCGCTGGAAATATTCACAGATAGGGAGGGCGAGGTGATATTAAAGAAGTATTCGCCCATTGGTGAGCTTGGCGATTTTGCCAAGGAATATGCGGAAGCTCTGCACCTGTGCATGGGGCATATCGCGGTCATTTGCGATAAGGACAACATCATCGCCGTTGCCGGTGGAAGCCGCAAGGATCTTTTGGAAAAACCTCTCCATCTCGATGTGGAACGCCTGATGCAGGCGCGTGAGAAAGTTTTGATTTCCGCTGGCTCGGGCGAGACCATACACATCATCGCGGATGACGACGGCAACACATATACCGCTGCGGCCATCACGCCCATCATCTCGGGCGGTGACGCCATCGGGGCGGTGATGCTCCTCTCGCGCGAGGAGAACGCCACGATGGGCCGCGCAGAGCAGAAAACCTGCGAGACCGCGGCGAGTTTCATGGGCAAGCAGATGGAAAATTAACGGCATCCTCCGTTTTTGGCGGCCCTCGCGGGCCGCTTTTTTGTTGCGCGCAACCTGCAACGCAGTTTGCGCGTTCTATTGGAAAGCAAGGAGGTTGAGCGATGAAGAGATTTTTTACGCTGTTGCTCGCGCTGTTGCTGGCGCTGAACCTTGCGGCCTGCGCCGCCCAAACGCCTAACGAAGCCACCCCGGATGTGCAAAAACCGGAAAGCTCCCTGATTGCCACGCCCCACTCCGAAGCCGCCGCATTCGCACCGCTCGCAGCGGTGACGCTGCCGAAATCGATTCCATTCGATGATTACGACGCGCAGTTCGCTGTGCGCGAGGCCAACCCCGTCGAGGAGAGCTTTCTCGCGGCGCTTAACGGCTTTGCCTATGCGAGCGCTGCAAACGTGCTCGCAGGCGGAGGGGAGTCTGGCTGCTACTCCCCGCTGAGCCTCTACTATGCGCTCGCCATCGCGGCCACCGGCGCCGCGGAAGATACGCAAAAGGAGCTTTTGGACGCGCTGGGCGTTAAGGATATGCAGACCCTTCTCGTTCAGAGCGGAAATCTGTTCCGCGCGCTCTATTCGGATAACGATGTAGCCAAACTTTTGCTTGCCGACTCCCTGTGGATCGATGATGGGTTTGCGCCTAAAGAGGCGTTTATCCAAAACGCCGCTGAATATTTCTATGCGGATACGTTTCGAGCGGACCTTGCGAGCCAAGAGGCGATGGATGCAATGGCCGCCTGGATTAACGAGCGCACAGCAGGCCTGCTCGAGCCATCGTTTGAGCCGGATGCGAGAACCCTCATGTGCATTCTCAACACGATTTATTACAACGGTCAATGGGTAACCCGGTTCGATGCGGATCAAACGGCCAAGGGAAACTTCTACCTGGCTGACGGCACTTCAAGCGAATGCGACTTCATGCATGCGACCTTTAGCAACTATGGCTACCTGAAAGGTGAGGATTATGCAAAAACCACGCTTCCCCTCGCGGACGGTTCGCGCATGGTGCTTGTGCTGCCTGACGAAGGCGAGAACATTGCGGATTTCCTTGAGGAAAAGAAGCTTTCCGCCGTGCTTTCCGCTCAGCAGCAGAGCTTTGGCGAGGTGAAGATCAGCCTGCCCAAGTTCGACAACGCATCCGATTTGGAGCTGACCCAAGCGCTCAAGGCCATGGGGATCGGCCGCGCCTTTGAACAGGATGCAAACTTCTCCGGCATCACAGACGAGGAATGCTTCATCGGGGATGTGCTGCACCAGTGCAGGGTTAAAGTCAATGAGGACGGGGTCGAGGCCGCGGCTTATACGGCGATTATGATGCGCGGAACGGGATTGATGAGCGGCTCGGCCGAAATCACTTTTGACCGTCCCTTCCTCTACGCCATCGAGGGCAGCAACGGGGCGCTCCTGTTTATCGGCATATGCATGAACCCCGCCGCATAGCGGGGGAGATGTCCGATCAATATCTAAAAAAGCGCCGGTCATTTGACCGGCGCTTTGTGTGATGCTATGGGTGCGATTCGCTCGCTTAGAGCACCAGGCTCGGCGCAGTGTATACGCGCGTTCCCAGCTCTTGGTCGAACATGTACAAGCCCTTGCAGTCCGAGCCGAACAACTCCATGCGCTTGATGAGATCCTGCGCATTGGTTTCCTCTTCGCCCTGCTCTTTGATAAACCAGTCGAGGAACTGCATGGTGCGATAATCCTTTGCCTCATGCGCCGCGTCGTAGATAGCATGGATGAGCGCGGTCACATACTGTTCGTGCTGGAGGCCGGCTACCAGCGGGTCCATGTTATCCTCGAGCGGGGTATCGGGCTGGTCGATTGCCAAGAGGGTGACCTTAAGGTCGTTGTTTTGCATATATTGCATAAAGAGCATCGCATGGTCGCGCTCTTCTTGCGCCTGCACGCGATACCAGTTGGCAAAACCCTTGAGGCCTTCTTCCTCAAAGTGGTTTGCAAAGTGAAGATACAGATAGGCGGAGTAAAGCTCTTTCTGAATCTGATTATTGAGTAATTGGTGAACGGATTGGCTGAACATAATCGTAACTTCCTTTCTCATTAGCGCTCTATTACTTGTTTTAATAGTATCGCCAATTGCGAATAAAATCAACTCTCTATGGGGAAGTTTGCCAAAATGTCAAATTGGAGAAACAAGTGAACCCGTTCATCCATTTTCACGCGGCTGTTTCTTGGCGCACACTCGACTGGTCGAAAGCAGAACAAGCAGGACCTTATCCGGTTCTGCCAAAGATGCCCTGCGCCATTGAGGCGCAGGGCTTTGCTCGTTCAATCGATTGCCAACGAATCAAGGCAGGGTTTGGAGCGTGGCGCTGTTCGTCGCTGCGCGATGAAAAAGCGGGCAGGAGGCTTAATCCAACTCGATTTTCGGATTTTCCTTCGAGCGGCGGTAGAGCGTAATCTTCCTGCCGATGCATTGCACAGGCTCCGCATGCAGGCGCTCGGCCAACGTCGAAAGCGCCTCTTTGGCCGCGATGGGACAGCTCTCGAGTACCGACACTTTGATGAGCTCGCGTGCCTCGAGCGCCGCGTCGAGTTGCTCTTGCACCTCGGGCGTGAGGCCGCCTTTGCCGATTTGGTAGAGCGCAGGCGTGGTGTTGGCCATGCTGCGCAGTTGTGCGCGCTGTTTTCCTGTCATAAAACTCCCTCGTTATTCAATGAAGTCAAATTCCCATTCGCCCATGCGAACGGTGCTCTCGTCAGTGGCCCCCGCCTGCCGGAGCGCCTCGATGACGCCCTCGCGGTTGAGATATTGCTGGAAGCGCCGCATGGAGTCCTCATCGTCCGCATAGGTGGTATCGAGCAAATACTCGATCGTGCCGCCGGTGACAACGAACACCTCGCCATCCATCTCGATGGTAAAGCCCGGTTCGTATTTTTGCGCCACGAGGATGTCCTCCTCCTCGAACTCAAAGGGCTTGGGCAGCGTGTCGAGGATGGCGGATACTCGCTCAAGCAGCGCCTCGAAGCCCTGCGCCGTGGCGGCAGAGACGGGGAACACCTCAACCCCGTCGCCCAAGGCGGCGCGAAAGTCCGCAAGCTTCTCCTCGGCGCCGGTGATATCCATTTTGTTGGCGGCGACGACCTGCACGAGCGAGGCGAGGCGGGTGGAGTATTTTTGCAGCTCTTCGTTGATCTGGCGGTAATCTTCCAGAGGGTCGCGGCCCTCATAGCCGGAGATATCCACCACATGGATGAGCATGCGCGTGCGCTCGACATGGCGCAAGAAGTCATGCCCAAGGCCCGCACCCTCAGCCGCACCTTCGATCAGGCCCGGAATATCCGCGAGCACGAAGCTCTTCTCGTAGCGCTTCACGACGCCGAGGTTGGGCGTGAGGGTCGTGAAGTGATAGTTTGCAATTTTGGGCCGCGCGCTTGTGAGCACCGAGAGGATCGTGGATTTGCCCACGTTTGGCAGGCCCACGAGGCCTACGTCGGCAATGGTCTTGAGCTCGAGCTCAACCTCGCGCTCAAGCGTTTTCTGCCCGGGCTGCGCGAACTGGGGCGCTTGGCGGCGCGGGGTCGCGAAGCGCGCGTTGCCGCGCCCGCCGCGCCCGCC